>JBCCDL010000054.1:0-14626 GCA_039030815.1 Cyanobacteria bacterium P01_A01_bin.83
AGATGATAAGCGATGCCACCAATATGATCTTCATGACCATGGGTCACAATCATGCCCTTAATGCGGTGCGAGTTTTCTCTAAGATATGTCATATCAGGCAAAACAATATTAATGCCGTGCATCTGATCTGATGGAAAACCTAATCCTGCATCTAGAAGAATAATTTCATCTTCATATTCAAAAACACAGGTGTTTTTTCCAATCTCATGCAATCCTCCTAAGGGAATAATTTTGACGCTTGGCTTTTGATTTTTTTTGATTACTTTACTCATGTGGTTTTGTTCTAAATTGGTTATTCGCGCTTTTTTTATTTACTCAATAAAAACTGTAAATCTGCCTTAGAAGCTAGTTATTTGTAGTGCCTTCTAAGGAATATAAAACTATCTTGTTCAATACTTTTTTAAGTTTGCCAATACTAGCTGTGATTTTGGGAAAAACCCATATTCTTTTACATTACTTACCAAAATATATAGTTTATTGTGTCTGCAAAGTCCTTAAAATCGTCAATGACCGTAATATTATCTAGCTTTGGCGACAATTTTATATATTTAAATATATTTAAAATTTTGCTTCTGGTTTAATAAATAATTTTTGAGACTTTGACAATTAAGTGTTTAATATATCGGATATTTACTAGGCAATATGAATTAGATTAAATTCAGCTCTTGTAAAACCACTTTTAAATTTGCTAAGAGATTTAATTGTAACTCACATAAAGGTTTCCGCAACTTTCCTACGTTCCATCCTTGCAAATTTAATGCTGTTTTGACAGGTATAGGATTGGTCGTCATAAATAAAGCCTGAAATAAAGGAAATAGCTGTAGCTGAATAGTCGTAGCTTGTCGATTGTCTCCCTTAACAAATGCTTTGATCATCTCCTGCATTTGTTTTCCTACTAAATGGGAAGCTACACTAACTACTCCAGAACTACCAACGCTTAGCAGCGGCAAGGTTAGAGCATCTTCTCCTGAATAGATGGCAAAATCAGCAGGGGTGAGGCATCTGATTTTACACGCTTGCTCAATATTGCCACTAGCCTCCTTGAGCGCAACAATGTTGTTAATTTGCGCCAGGTTTGCTACTGTTTCAGGCTCTAAATTACATCCAGTTCTACCAGGGACATTGTAAAGCATCATCGGCAGCTCTGGACAGGCTTCGGCGATCGCTTTAAAATGTTGATACAATCCTGCTTGAGGAGGCTTATTATAGTAAGGTACTATCTGCAACGAACCATCTAGATCTAAATGTGCCGCTTTTTCCGTAGCAGCGATCGCTTCAGTAGTTGAGTTGGAACCAGTGCCTGCAATAATCTTAGCTCGATCTCCTACCGCTTGCTTGACTACTTTGAATAGTTCGTACTCTTCTTCCCAGCTCAAAGTAGGGGACTCTCCTGTAGTACCGCAAACTACCAAGCTATCACTGCCGTTCTCTACAAGATGCACTGCTAACTTCTCGGCAACTACGTAGTTGACACTGCCGTCTTCGGCAAATGGAGTAACCATTGCCGTAATTACTCTTCCAAAAGGTTCTGCGCTCATCTATTCATCTATACTCTTTCT
Organism: Cyanobacteria bacterium P01_A01_bin.83; assembly: GCA_039030815.1. Classification (GTDB taxonomy): domain Bacteria; phylum Cyanobacteriota; class Cyanobacteriia; order Cyanobacteriales; family Xenococcaceae; genus Waterburya. The sequence continues at coordinate 1,560 of JBCCDL010000054.1, forward strand.
GACTTCTTACTGGCTGATCTATACTTTTCATGCAGGTTACTAAACACTGACTGCGGGATCGCTATTGCTCAGTAAATTTTTCTCTAGTAATAATTCTGCAATCTGGATCGCATTTAACGCCGCACCTTTACGAATTTGATCCCCACAGAGCCATAATTCTAAGCCGCAATCGTGGGAAATATCTTGACGAATTCTACCCACTAAAACAGGATCTTGCCCTGTGGCATCAATAGGCATGGGGAAATAATTACTTTGCCAATCCTCAACCAGTTTGACCCCTGGTGCCGCGGCAATCAACTCCCGAGCTTGCTTAACATCAAATGGCTGCTCAAATTCTAAATTGATGGTTTCAGAATGAGCTCTTAGAATCGGAACCCGAACGCAAGTTGCGCTTACTTTAATTTCTGGAGCATTAAAAATTTTGCGTGTTTCATTAACCATTTTCATTTCTTCCTCGCAATATCCCTGGTCATTGAGAGGAGAGTTATGGGGAAACAAGTTGAAAGCAATTGGATAAGGTAATACTTCGGCTTGAGCCTGTTTTCCGTTCAAGATATCTTGTGCTTGGACTTTAGCTTCTTCCATCGCCCTTGCTCCTGCACCTGATGCCGACTGATAAGTAGCAACCACAACTCGTTTAATCGGCTGTACCTGATGTAAAGGATAAATTGCGACTCCCATCAAAATCGTAGTGCAATTTGGGTTAGCGATAATTCCTTGGTGTTTAGCCGCCGCTTCAGGGTTAATCTCTGGTACTACTAACGGAACATTATCGTCCATTCTAAAGGCACTAGAATTGTCGATAACCACTGCTCCTGATTCTACAGCCTTTTTCGCCCAAGCTTTGGAAGTGGAGCCGCCAGCCGATGCCAAGACAATATCTATATCCTTAAAAGAATTGTCATTGACTGCCTCTACAGTTATAGCTCGACCTTGATAACTAATCTTGCTCCCCGCAGAACGAGAAGAGGCTAATAGCTTTAAATTTTTCAGCGGAAAATTGCGCTGGGCTAGCAATGACAATAGCTCTTTTCCTACTGCACCTGTTGCTCCTAAAACAGCTACGTTAACAGTATTTGACAATGTATGTGTACCTCCCTCGAATGTGCTTAATGTCGTGTTTGTTATGTCTTGTATTAATTTTTTTTGGTTTAAATTTGGCTGTTAAATGTAGCGATAATAATTTATTTACGAATCTTTACGCTAACTCGCTGCTTTATATGAGAACTGGTAATGACCCTGAAACTAATGTTAAATATCAAGAATAATATTAAGAATTTTATCCTACCTGGGATTTTGCTTTTCTAACGTTAACAGGTTTCCTATCTATATGACCAATAGTATCACGATGTTTTATCTCGATATCAAAATCAATAAAATGACTAACTACTAAATTAAGCCAAAATTATACCGTCGTAGGCAAGGTGACAGATCCCTTCAGAAATTTATTGCTGTCGGCAATCAAGAAAATGATCTAGCTAGCTGGATAGATATACTATTATGACTATTGGCTTGCAGAGGGAAATTGTTGTCAATTGTTCTAGTTGACCATTGCACGACTAATACAGAGAGTAGAGTTTTCTAGCAATTATTAAGTAACCATTAGCTGCTAATTTTAAACTTACCTTAAGTTAATTCTCCCTTCAATTCGCCATAAAATTGATCAATTAAGTAATTTTGAGATATTAGCAGGAAATGAAAGTAACCCAGGAGAGACTTCCTGAAAGTCAAGTTGGCTTAAACATAGAAATTGCCCCTGAAGCATCACGTAGTGCTTACGAAAAGATGGTGCAAAACCTTTCGCGCTCCAGCAATATTCCTGGGTTTCGTAAAGGAAAAGTACCGCGTCAAGTTCTGTTGCAGAGAATTGGTAATGAGAGAATTAAGGCGGCGGCGTTGGAAGAACTGATTCAAAAATCTTTACAAGACGCTATTGAGCAAGAGTCAATCGAAGCCTTAGGGCAACCAAATTTACGTTCCGACTTTGAGGAACTATTAGGAGCCTATAACCCTGGAGATGCACTAACTTTTTCCGTAGCAGTAGATGTTCCCCCCACAGTAGAGCTAGCGGACTATAGTAACTTAAGTGTGAAAGCTGAAGAAATAGTCTACCAGCCTGAAAAAGTAGACGACTTTATTGAGCAGCGTCGGGCGCAAAAAGCCGATTTGGTTCCCGTCGAAGATCGCCCAGCACAGATGGGAGACGAAGCATTTATCGATTTCAAAGGAACCCTGAGGGCGGAAGGAGAAGAGGGCAAAGAAATCGAGGGAGGAAGTGCTACTAACTTTCAGGTAGAGATGGCTGAGGGAAAGCTCATTCCTGGAATGATTGAGGGGATTGTGGGCATGAAGCCTGAAGAAACTAAAGAAGTGGAGGTAACATTTCCTGAAGACTATCCTCAAGATGATCTGGCGGGTAAACCAGCCGTCTTCAGCATCACTCTCAATGAATTAAAAACCAAAGAACTGCCTGAATTAGACGATGATTTTGCCCAGGAAGTAAGCGATGATGAGTTTGAAACTTTTGCTGCCTATAAAGAGTCGGTAGAAAAGCAGTTTAAAGAGCAGGCACAAGAGCAAACCAAAAATAATATTAATAATGCGATCGCTGATGCTTTGTTGGAGCAAAATACTCTAGATTTACCAGAATCTTTGGTGCAGGAAGAAGTTACTAATGTTTTGACCAAAACCTTGATGCAGATGCAGCAAATGGGATTGGATGTTAGACAATTGTTTAACTCTGATAATGTTCCTATGTTGCGGGATAATGCTCGCCCAGAGGCGGTAACCAACCTCCAAAAATCATTAATAATCAGTGAGATTGCTCAAAAAGAAGGTTTAGAACCCGATCAAGCAGCGATTGATGCCAAAATCGCGGAAATTAGACCACAGCTTGCAGGACAGGAAGTTGATGAAGAGCGCTTGTTGTCGATGGTTACTAGCGATTTGCAGGACGAAAATACTTTTGGCTTTTTACGGGAGAAGGCACAGGTTGAATTAGTTCCTGAGGGTTCACTGGCTGAAGCTGAGGCAGATTCAGAATCAGAAGAGGAAGTTGAAACTGCTGAGGTTGAGGTACTTCCTGATTCTGAATAAACGGTGTCTTATACTAGTACCAGAACAATTTAATCTCTAGCTGATTTTCTTTAAATTAGATTAAATTCTGTGAAACAGACTATTTTACAGGGACGCTTTCTCGAAGCAGAGTTTGACTCGCTTAGAAACAACACTTACCATGCCTTAAAACAAGGTTGGTCAGAGATACCCCGCCCCCGAAGCACGGGGCTGAATCACGACTTCGTTAACAGTACCCTGGCGCAAATCAACGAACCCTTAATGGTTTTGCCCCATGTACGACAGGGTGCTGCTGGACTTCGTTGATTTGCTCTATCTCGATTCCATGTAGAATTGTTCATATTTTAAAACAATTGTTAGTGGCTATGGAAAGCAAACTTTACCCTCTGATACTGAGATTGAGAGTTGAGTCATAATGTAAGGTAGAGCAACGAACAATTAAAGATTAATTGTTTCAAGCAAATCAACCTATATGTATATAAACTTAGATAGAGATAAGTTTTTTAGCAAAAATCTATGCTGGAATCGTATTCGCCTTATAGTCTTATCATTGGCAAAAACAGACCCCAAATAAACTCAGTACACACCGAAGCAAATGTTGTACCCATGGTGGTAGAACAGTCGGGTATTGGAGAACGAGCTTTCGATATTTATTCTCGTCTGCTGCGAGAGCGGATTATTTTCTTAGGTACGCCGATTGATGATAAGGTAGCCGATTCAGTTGTCGCTCAGCTACTATATTTGGAAGCAGAAGATCCTGAAAAAGATATCCAAATTTATATCAATTCGCCTGGTGGTTCAGTATACTCAGGAATGGCAATTTACGATACTATGCAGCAAATTCAACCAGATGTGGTCACAATTTGTTATGGTATTGCTGCTAGCATGGGCGCATTCTTGTTATCTGGCGGAACAAACGGCAAGCGAATGGCTTTGCCTAGTTCTCGAATCATGATTCACCAACCCCTAGGCGGTGCCCAAGGACAGGCTACTGATATTGAAATCCAAGCTAAGGAAATCTTGTATATCAAGCAAAAACTGAATGAATTGATATCAGGACATACTGGTCAACCCTTTGATCAAATAGCTGCCGATACTGAAAGAGATTTTTATATGTCTTCAGAAGATGCGGTGGAATATGGCTTGATTGATAAAGTCATTACGAAGTCAAACGCGACAAACTCATCTACTACTTAAAATTGCTCTCTTAGTACGAGGTCTATATGTCTAAATACGACTCCCATCTAAAATGTTCGTTTTGCGGTAAATCTCAAGAACAGGTTAGGAAGCTTATTGCCGGTCCTGGGGTTTACATTTGTGATGAATGTGTTGAACTGTGTAATGAAATTTTAGATGAGGAGTTGATTGAGGACGGTGCAGTAGTGTCTTCGGCTGCTGTCTCAGGAAACGCAGAAGCTAAGCCACCTAAAAAACGAACCAAAAAATCAGGTGGCATTTCTTTTGGCGATATTCCCAAACCGATAGAGATTAAGCAATGTCTTGATGAACATGTAATTGGGCAAGAAGAAGCAAAAAAAGTCCTCTCAGTAGGGGTTTATAACCACTACAAGCGTCTCAGCCTGACCAACCAAAGTAAAGATGCCGAAGATCCTGTAGAGCTACAGAAATCTAATGTTTTGCTGATTGGACCTACTGGTTGCGGTAAGACCTTGCTAGCGCAAACTTTAGCCAAAGTACTTCAAGTTCCTTTTGCAGTAGCCGATGCTACTACTCTTACCGAAGCTGGCTATGTTGGTGAAGATGTAGAAAATATTTTACTACGGCTATTACAAGTTGCTGATTTGGATGTTGAAGAGGCTCAACGGGGCATTATTTACATCGACGAAATTGACAAAATTGCCCGTAAAAGCGAAAATGCTTCCATTACCCGTGATGTTTCAGGAGAAGGGGTACAGCAAGCTTTATTGAAAATGTTGGAGGGTACCGTAGCCAACGTACCGCCTCAAGGTGGGCGCAAGCACCCTTATCAAGACTGTATTCAGATCGATACTAAAAATATTTTGTTTATCTGTGGTGGTGCTTTTGTCGGCTTGGATAAGGTCGTAGAAAGAAGGATGGGTAAAAAATCCATCGGCTTTATTCAAAAAGGAGAAAAGACAGCAGCAAAAGAAAAACGTACTGCCGACATCCTGCAAAAGTTAGAATTAGATGACTTGGTTAAATTTGGGATGATTCCTGAATTCGTGGGTAGAATACCTGTGACTGCTGCTCTTGAGTCATTGGACGAAGAAGCATTGGTACAAATTCTGACTCAACCCCGTAATGCCATTGTTAAGCAGTATCAGAAGCTTTTAAGAATGGATAACATTGAGCTAGAGTTTACCGAAGGTGCTATTAGAGCTTTGGCGAAAGAAGCGTATCGTCGTAAAACTGGGGCTAGAGCATTAAGAGGTATTGTCGAGGAATTAATGTTAGATGTAATGTACGAAATTCCTTCTCGTGAAGATCTTCACCAGTGTACGATTACTGAAGAAATGGTAGAGAAGCGTTCTACTGCGGAGTTAATTCTTCATCCCGCCTCTTATCGTAAGCCAGAGTCGGCTTAATTAACTAGGACTAAGAACAATAACTCCATAATATTTATTAAGCTAAAGTGATCGCTTTATATCAAACAGCTCAAATTAGCTAAATTCTGGTGGGACAAGAATAAACTTAACTGGTCTGAGCGTAAGCTCTGTGAAGACTGGGAGGTGAAGCGTCCGTTCATCGTCAGCGGAGCTGACTCTGAGACGGTAGCCTCTGTGAGCGCAATCTGCGCATACGCGCTGTCCAGCATGTAGCAAGAGCGCAATTACCGAAAGTGCCACCCTCCTTGCCTATTCACCCAGTACATGGGTTGGCAACGCGCCTTTGTCTAGTCAAACAAGACATTTGTAGCAAATTTTCAAGTATTTCATCTCACTAATAGTTGTGAAATATTAGTTGATAGTAAGAGAGAACTTGCCTCTGTAGGACGAGCTTTCTCTTACCTAGTAAATTTATTGTTTTCCTAACAAATTTCTGGTCGCTATTGCTAGCGTTTGCTAACTGTACCCGAATAAACGACGCCACGTTTGGCATCTACAGTTAGTATTGCTCCTTCACGAATCACCTCGGTTGCATTCTTAAAGCCTACAATAACAGGAATTCCTAATCGTAAACCGATTACGGCGGCATGACTAGTGATATTGTCTTCCTCAGTAATAATTCCTGAAGCTTGGCGAATAATATCGACAAACTGAGCATTAGTAGAGGATGTAACTAGAATTTCTCCTGGATTAAAATCATTAATATCTTTAGCATTATGTGCCACTCTTGCCCGACCACTAATAGCCCCCTGCCCAATTCCAGAACCCTCTCCTAAAATAGCCTTCACTAGTTCTACCTTGATCAGATCTGTTGAACCTGCGACCCCTTGAAGAGTGCCCGCGGTCATTACTACCAAGTCACCTGCAAAGAGCAAATTTTTCTCCTGTGCCACATTAATTGCCGCTTGGAAAGTCTGAGTTGCCGAAGAAAGATCAAGCACTAGCAATGGTTTAACACCCCAAACTAGCTGTAGTCTACGAGAGACATAGACATGAGGAGTAATTGCCAAAATAGGCGTTTTTGGTCTAAATTTGGAAACATTACGTGCCGTGGCACCTGTTTTGGTCAAGGTCATAATTGCCGATGCATCTAGTTGAGCAGCAATTTGACCCACCGCAGCAGAGATAGCATGAGTAATAGAGCGTTTATTAGTGCGTTTAAGATTATTTGCCTGCTGTTCTTGTTCGATTCTACAGGCGATGGTGGACATAATTTCCACTGCTTCTACGGGGTAATTGCCCACCGCAGTTTCATTAGATAACATAATGGCATCGGTGCCATCTAAAATAGCGTTGGCTACGTCAGATACCTCGGCACGGGTTGGTCTAGGGCTGTTTACCATGCTATCTAGCATTTGAGTCGCGGTAATAATAGGAATCCCCAGTCTATTTGCCGTCGTAATTAGTCGTTTCTGCAAAATGGGAACCTCCTCGGCGGGCAATTCAACCCCTAAGTCCCCCCTGGCAACCATTACACCATCACAAAGAGACAAAATCGCATCCATTTGCTCGATCGCCTCATGCTTTTCAATTTTGGCGATTACGGGAATAGATTTACCAGCGCTAGATATTAAATCTTTAATTTCTAAAATATCTTGAGGATTACGCACAAAACTTAAAGCAATCCAATCAACCCCCTGGTCTAAACCAAACATCAGATCTTCTCGATCTTTTTGCGTAAGAGCCTTGACCGAAAGACAGACCCCTGGAAAGTTAACTCCTTTATTACTAGAAAGAGCGCCTCCTACTACGACTTGGCAATGAAGATCTTGATTAGCTCGGTCTATTTTGCTTACCTTCATTTCAACCTTGCCATCATCTAGCAAGATAGTGGCATTTTCAGGCACTTCCTGCGCCAGCTTGTTATAGCTGATATAGCCAATTTCTTGGTTGCACTCAACTTTACGGCTAGTCAGAGTATAGGAATCGCCTTTTTTTAGCTGAATTTTACCTTCAGCATACTTGCCTAAACGAATTTTTGGTCCCTGTAAATCTTGTAAAATTCCTACTGGCTGGTCTAGTTCAAAAGCGGTTTGTCTGATCAAACGAATCGCTCTTTGATGATCTTGCTGCGTTCCATGGGAAAAATTAATCCTTAAGGTTGTGGCACCAGCCTTAATCAATTTACGCAAAATATCAGGTTTTAAGGTGGCTGGACCTACTGTGGCAACAATTTTTGTCCGACGCGAATTATTTGGCGATGACATTGCTTTTCTGCTTTTGATTTACTGGATTGACCGAGAGGGACTGCGCTTGCCCGCGAAACGGGCTGCTCCAATCGAGGTGTTGACGAGGGACCCACAGAGGCTACTGCCTCAGAGTCTGGCTCTGCCAGACGATGGTGTAAAGCACCGTCCGCTGAAAGGCGCAAGATAAAGGGACGCAAAGCTCAGCTTTGCCAGCCGCCTGAGCGGCCCACATGGGGCAAAAAGAATGCCTTGGTGCCCATAGGCGCTGTCCCGTATATACGCGCGAGTTTGACCAATCGTCACAGCATAAAGGCGAATACCTCATGAGAGCTTTATCCCTGCCTGTAAGTATGTCCGAACCAATACTTTAATTAGGATAGGAGCATAAACTGTGACTAAGTTAACTAGTTAACTGCATCATAGCGACTTAAATCAAGATTCATATCAGTAATTTTAGTCGCCAGCTTAGTTTACAACACAATAATTCCTCTATTGACATTTTTCTGTTATCTGAGATAAATAACCTCAATTTTTAGGTAACAAAGACTTCAAGAATATGGTTCAGCAGCAGGAAAACTATAAATCGATTAAAAAACTATCTCGACAGTGAAAATCTGCCTGTTGACCAGGATGATTTAATGCCCAGTAACTTAATTGCTGTTGCTGATCTTCAATTACTGTAGTGATTCCTACTTCTAAGAACTGTTGAGCAGAAACAATTTTGGTTAAATCAATCTTTAAATCAAGTTGCAGAGTGTCTTGCTGTGGCAAAATTTTAAAAGGTAGAGTCTTAAACGCCAACTCCTGGGCTAGATCTTGCCGATAGTTGCTCAAGTAGAAAACGTTCCAACTTCGGTCAGGAGCAAGATTAAATTCCCAGTATTTAGTAGAATCTTTGAGCCCTAAAAAAAACTCAAAGCAAGTGTGTTGCCAAAGATTATACTGTCGAGTTGGAGAAGCTACTGGTGGGGGAATAACAATTTTTGCTGTTCCGTCTAATGTATACTTCAGGTTTAATAAATTGTTTTGGCGTGTAATTTTGCCTGTAATTTTGATTGCAGGATCGATCTTGATTTTAGAAGCAAAAGGAACCAAGGAAAAAGATTTCATCTCAAATCGTTGATTATTTGTTTAATTGTGGCTTCTTGCTTTTCGATACTTTCGGTTAGCTTGAATTGTACTAATGCCCTGGTTAAATTATGTTCGGAGTGATGGACGTTGAAGTAAATATTACCTTCAAGGTAGTCGGTAAAAAATCTTAAGCCTAATTCAAAAGCAAGTAAGCGTATTGAATCGTAAATATATTCATAATCCTTATCTAGCAAAAAATATTGAGCAATGTTTAAATATCCCTTCAGGACTGCTTGAGCCAGTTCTGGTTCAAAAAAGACCTCTGACCAATTATCGGTTTCTTCTCCCAAAGGGTTACAGCCTGATCGCAAACAGTCGCCAATGTCATAATGAATTAATCCTGGCTTTACTGTATCGAGATCGATCATTGCTACTGCCTTGTGGGTCGTGCAATCAACCATAATATTATTTATTTTGGGATCGCCATGAATGGTTCTCAGCTTCAGTTCTCCCCCTGCTTTGGCTGTTTCTAGTACCTGGGGCAAATTAGGGCGGTCGCTAATAAACTGAAGGCAATATTTAATCTCTGGAGAGGAATCAATTTTACAGTTTTTACAAACTTGCTGATAATGCTTAAGGTAGATTGGAGTAATATGAAAACCTTCTAAAGTATCATAGAGTTGGTCTACCGATAAATTACTCAGCAAACGATGAAACATTCCTAATCCAAAGCCAATTTCCTCGGCATGACCCCGATTCTGGATTGTATCAAATGATTGAGAATTTTCAATATAGCTAATTGCTCGCCAGAAAGAGCCATCTTCCGCCACATAGTGATGCTGATTATTTTTGGTAAATAATACTTGTGGGATTAACCAACGTTGATTTGACGGTAAACCCAGCTTACTGATTTCTTGATGAACATAGTTGGATAACGTGCAGATGTTATCCATAACTAACTCTGGTTGACAAAACACTTTGGTATTTAATTGTTGCAGAATAAATGGTGCTTGACTTGCTAAAATAACCAAAAAGGTATGATTTATATTTCCACTTCCATGCTGATGGATGTCTTGAATTTGAGCGTTGGGTTCAAATTGAGTGGCAACTTTAAGCAAGCGGTTGAAGGTTTTGTTAATTTTCTCAGACTGGTCTACCATATCCGCCCCAATGTAATAGTTGCAACTTCTGCTTCGGAGATATTTTCCACAATCACAACATTATAAACGTCTCAAATTATACATACTACAATCAATCATTTGACATATTTTGTAGAGAACCTTTTCGGAGTTTACCGAGACTATTTTTAACTATAAGTAGTAAATGTGTGCTGTGATACCTCGTGGTTAACTTATTAAATACCCAAAAACTAGTCCAAATCAACAGCTTTAAGTAGCAACTTTGTATTAATAAAGTAATGAATTGTTTTTTGTGCTTAGTCTAATCAAAAAACTAACTGGTTCCAGATTAAAATAATAAGAATTTATAAAATTAAGGCTTCAATCTTTATTGGAGACAAAATATTAAAAACATTACCGATAATTTTAAATAAAATAAGTGTTGTTTAGGAGTTTTGTTTCATGAGCGTATCCACCAGGGTCAATGGAGTTCTAAGTCCTGGTTCTTGTTTGGCAAGTGGGGAGTATCGCATTAATCAGCCACTTGGTCAAGGCGGTTTTGGAATTACTTATCAGGGCATAGACACCAGATTAAATCGAGCCGTAGCAGTCAAGGAGTTTTTTCCTGAGGGATGCTGGCGAGAAGGTTCTACAGTAGTCTCTGCTGGTCGCTGGAACTCTGATACCTATAGTAATGCTAAACACAAATTTTTGTTGGAAGGTCAAACTTTAGGTCAGTTTAATCATCCTGGAATTGTTCAGGTATTCTACTACTTTGAGGAAAACAACACGGCCTACATGGTAATGGAATACCTGCGGGGTCAGACTTTAGGGAGACTGCTCAAGCAACGTCAGGGTAAGTTAACAGAAGCAAAAGCTTTAAAACTTATTGTTCAAGTTGGAGCCGCTTTAGAAATTCTTCATCAAGCTAAGTTTCTACACCGAGACATCAAACCAGATAATATTATGCTGGCGGACGATGGGCGGGTGGTGCTGATCGATTTTGGTGCTGCTAGAGATTTTACAGTAGACTCTACAACTAGATATACGACTATGCTAACTCCTGGTTATGCTCCCTTGGAGCAGTATGGTCGTGCTTTGAGGTATGGGGCATTTACCGATATTTACGCTCTTGGCTCCACCTTATATCACTTATTAACAGGTATCGCGCCCGTATCGGCGATTGAGAGAGCAGCAGGGTTGGAGCTAAAAACAGTTAAGCAAATTGCTCCTGAGGTTAGTAGTCATGTCAGTGAGGCGATCGCCAAGGCAATGGTCATGGATATTACACAAAGGTTGCAGTCGGTATCAGAATTTCTCTCTCTGCTCTATCCAGAAACCAGTAAAGCCACCAAGCCTAAATTGAATAGTTTCAACCAATCTTATGCAGATGCTTGGGGCGTTTTCACTCAAGCAAAAAGTCAGATTGACTTTCGTTCTCAGTCTAGTTCTAGTCAAAATCAGTGGTTTTAGTCAAGATGAAACTCGAATCAATCAAAATCGCGATGTTAGGTACGACTGGTGCTGGCAAGACTAGCTATTTACTAGGGATGTATGCGGTTATGCAAACAGGAATCCAAGGATTTACCCTAGCTGCCAAAGATATGGATCTAGACTTAGAATTAATTCAACGCTGGGAAAAACTAATTTCACTCCAGGGTGAAGATCGCTGGCCCACACCTAATGCTGCGGCAATGGAATATTATGGCTTTGATTTTAGCTATGGTTTCCGTCCCCTGATGGGGTTTCAGTGGCTTGACTACCGTGGCTTGGCGTTAAGCGATCGCTCAACGGAACAAGATGTAGCAGATTTGGTGCAGTATCTAGAGGAATCAGAATGCTTGTTTTTATGTATTTCGGGGGAGCATTTAGTAAGGGAAATTACACCCAATACCGTGCGGTCAATTAAAAGCGATCGCATGAACCAGTTTATTCAGCAATATATAAGTAATAATAAGCAGCCTAACCCGCAAAAACCTTTTCCTGTGGCAATTATAATTACTAAATATGACCTATGTCATCATCGAGATAAGGATGAGATTATTGCCGATGTTAAAAAGTTATTTCAAGCCCTGTTTACTCCCAACTCAGGCTGGTCGGTAATGATTTGTCCTGTTAGTTTAGGAAAAGAACTGGGTGAAGATCCTGATAATGGTAGCATTATTCCCGTCAATGTTCACCTCCCTGTAGTTTTTGCCGTATACTCACGGCTAAATGCCTATGGTTTAGAGCTGGAACAGCGACAAAATCACCAAACTGTTGCAGTTGACTCGATCAAGCAGAAAAACTCTCTACTTCAGCTTTTAAAGGCGACAGAGTTACAGGAGAAAATCAGTAAGCTAGAAGCTAGTAAAGCAGAAATTGCGGTGGTAGCCGAAAATATGAAGTTACTCGCCCAAGAGTTACGCCAAGCTTCTCTGTATTTTAATGGTAATGAGGTCACAGCAGATGTCTAAGGGTAAGTGGGCAGCGATCGTTTACGGACGAAGTTATCATCTGGATTTTCGCTTTATCACTGTGCCTGATAATTTTACAGCACAAGATATCCAGTGGGCTTCGACTTATATTGTAGCCACAACTCAACAGGCAAGAAATTTAGCTGGTTCACCCCGCTGGTCACTATTTAAAAATGACTCCTATTGTGTGGTTGGCGTTACCTGTATGGTGCGAGATTTAATTAAGCAATCACTTGACTCAGATTTAGTCAATCTTATGACCAAAGATGATCAAGGAAGACCCTTGTACGTTTTTGTCGGATATGTGACTGAATTAAATCAGCAGCAACAACTCGATGATTTTCCTGCTTATCAGGCTGCTAATTTAGCGGATTTTCAGCTACTTTATCAAGAAATTGAACAAGTTTGGTTAGTCAAAAATTATGAGCATCACAGTACACCAGCTCGCTTGAGTTCTTATCAGCCAGTATCCTTTTCTCAAAATGCGATTGTCGCACCAGAAAGCCATCAAATTCCTACCCTTAATGAGCTAGCAAACTATCCCCAAAAAACTTTTGTCTGGCCCAACCA
>JBCCDL010000055.1:0-14590 GCA_039030815.1 Cyanobacteria bacterium P01_A01_bin.83
CCCACTATTGCCATCGGTTAAAAATGAAGTGACTCCTGTTTGACTCTGAGCAAAATCAAGACGCAGTACATCTAATCCTGTACCGCCATCGATAGTATCGTTACCCAAGCCAGCACGAATAAAGTCATCTCCCGCACCTGCGTTGACTTGATCATCAGAGAAGTTGTCATATCCCAATTCGATATTGTCATGACCACTACCACTATTAATCGCAAAACTTTCAATGTTGTGAAAATCAATACGACTAGTGTAGTTACTCATGTTCGAGTAAACATCAATCGAACCACTACCACCGTAGCTATTCAAGTTAAGCTGCAAATCTTCAGTCGATTGAGAGTAATCAGCTACCAACTGGTCTTGTCCCTCAAAACCATCAACCCAAGAACCCATCGGATACATAGTAGATTGATTAAAGCTATCACCAGTAATGGCAACTAAGACATCATCATAGCTAGAACCCATAACATCGATAGATTCAATGTTAGTGAAGCTAATGGTATTGACCCCATCGCTATATTGCCCACTATTGCCATCGGTTAAAAATGAAGTGACTCCTGTTTGACTCTGAGCAAAATCAAGACGCAGTACATCTAATCCTGTACCGCCATCAATGGTGTCGTTACCTAAACCAGCGAAGATTACGTCATCCCCTGCGCCCCCATTTACCTGGTCATCGGAATAATTGTCATATCCCATGTCGATAAAGTCATGACCACTACCGCTATTGAAGACGAAACTTTCAACACTGTAGAAGTCAATATAATTATTGTTACCAGCAAAGGGAAAATATATCTCTATATATCCATTATTACTATATCCATCCAAGTAATTGTAAAGATAAACCCTAAGATCTTCCTCTGATGTAGAATAGTCAACAATTAATTCGTCATTACCCTCGCCACCATCAACGAAGTCATTTCCTGAACTTACTTCAATTTCATCATCCCCATCTAAGGCAATGATTATATCATCCATAAGCGTATCTGATAAAAAATCATTGCTTTTGGTTCCTGTTATCTGATTTTGCGACATAATTTAAATTCTTACTAAAAAAGTTTATTCGCTTGTATAGTTTCTAGAATCAACATTCATAGCGACAAATGCATTCTAGGTAACCATATCTATTTCATAACTTTTTTGAGATAAGCAACTGTTGATATTAGTCACAGCCTTTAAGACTTCATATGCTTTATTTTAGATAAAACATCAAAACTTCAAATAAACCTTAATATTTTTATATTTACTTATCATAAATTGCTTTGTAGCCTTATTTATAAGGACTAGTTATTGAAGATGGAAAACCAAATTGCTATTAAAATAACCTTTTTTTAAACGATCGCTTTATGGATTTTATTGGTTTTGAAACCACAGTCAAATAATTAAGTAGATTTCCAGCACAATAAATATTTTCAAATCGTACTTTGTTTTATTTAAAATATCTATGACTACCCCAGCAGATAGAGAAAGAGAGTTGCAACTTAGAGAAGCACAATTACAGGCTAAGGAACAAGAACTAAGACTTAGAGAATTAGAAACTGAGATTTATCAAGAACCAAAAACGTTCATAAGTGATCATAATTCCGCCGAACCTCCTTTCTATCAGACAACCAAACATAAACAAAAAGGAGGATTGCATAAGTTTGGTCTTAAATTAGTCAAATTTACTAAATTTGTGGGCTTTGTTGTAGCGGGAATTGCCATCATGAAAGTCGGATTTTTGGTAGGAATGTGGATTACCTACTTAATCTTGACTGGGATTATTGCTGCTATCGGTTATAGTATCTTTCTTAAGGATAATTAAGAGTAGTTTATGGGATCACAAATCAAAACTAAAACATAATTTATTCTGATAATAAGGAGTAAAATTATACTCCTATTTAACATTATTTGTATTGCATTATAAAATTATGAATAAACTTAAAAAAGCAGGTACCTTCGTGATAGCTGCCACAGCCATTTTGGGCTTTAAATTTCATAGTAAGGCTAGTACGGCAAAGGCGGTTCAGCAGGAAATGATTAGCGTTTGTTCTACAGATCGAGATTGCACTGATGCCGTTAATACTTATTTTAAAAGCTGTTTTAATTCCAGCTATAGTATGGGTAGTCGTCGTCGAGCTAGTAGTCTCGATACTCAAAAACTTGCTAATTGTATCAATAGCAATTCAGGAGTTGAATTTTTTGGTATCTGAGATTGATTTATAACATATTTAAGAGCTAAGTAGGTATTACAAATATAATGTTTATCTGCCTACTTATTGCTCTTCTACTTTGATATATAATATACCATAATTAGCGATCGCCTGAATGATTGTAAATTTGACGAAGTCTACTCAAACTGTGCCTCTATGCTTAGGGCGGAGTACTCGTAATTAGGAATAAAATCAAAAAATTGAGGCGTAAACTATGTCATCTTATATAGTGATTTTCAAGTTTGTCGTAGTAAGCTGATGAAGACAAGCATTCTGAGGAGATCATCGAATTGTGAGTTAGCGGTATTTTAGCTAATCAATGTTTAGAATTATTTAGACAGCTTGATGAGTAGATATTTTTACTCCAAAACAATTTTGTTATCTTAAAAGCCGCAAAAATACTCAATCTTCTAACGTGAAGAAGAAGCAAGCTCCTTGTTCTGGTTGTGCCTCAAACCAGATTTTACCTTGATGACGATCAATAACTCGTTTTACTGTTGCTAACCCTATTCCCGTCCCTTCAAAGTCTTTACTATTACTCAATCGCCGAAAAGGAGTAAATAACTCTGTTGCTTCTTCTGCCCTAAAACCGATGCCATTATCTTTAACATAATAGACAACATGTTCCTCATCTTCTTTAGTGCCAAATTCAATTAGGGAATTGAGGGTATTTTGTGAATACTTTACCGCATTGCAAATTAAGTTTTCTACAGCCAATTTGAGCAAATGTTGATCCCCTGTCACCATAATATTAGGGGCAATTATAAAACTTACCTGCCTTTTAAGCTGCCGTTGCAGCTCGTCGGCAACTTCAGCAACCAGCTCACTCAAGTTAATACTTTCAAGCGACATTTGCATTCGCTGTGCTTGGGATAAACTCAGTAAGTTTTTAGTAATCTGCTCCATGTTAATGCTAGATTTATAGATGCGTTCAATACACAATCTGTCTTTAACATCTAAAGGTTGCGATCGCTTTTTACCTAGTAATAATGAACTCATTCCCTTAATAAAACTGAGAGGATTTTTGAGGTCATGAGAAACTGTATAGCTAAATGCTTCTAATTCTTGATTTAAATATTCTAATTCGGCGGTGCGCTTTTTTAGTTGTTCGGTAATAGATTTTCGCTCAATGGCATATTGAATAGTTTTGACTAGAGTGTGAGGCTGAATATCTCCTTTGGGGATATAGTCTTGCGCACCCTCTTTAACGGCTTGAATGGCTAATTTCTTTTCATTCATTGCGGAGATAACTATAATTGCCGTGTCTGGTGCATGGCGATTTACTGCCAAAAAAGTTTCCAGCCCCTGAGTGTCGGGCAACATTAAATCGAGCAGTATGACATCGAATGATTGCTGCCCTAAAAGTTTAACAGCTTGCTCTAAATATTGAGCCTCAGCAATGGAAAAATCTAGGTCACTACTATTTCTTAGTTGGTCTTTGACTAAATAAGCATCGCCAGAATTATCTTCGAGCAATAAAATTTCAATTCTCTCCATGCTTATCAAAATATAGCTAATATAAACCTTTACTCTTCTACTTGAGGTAACTCAACGCAGCTAAACCAAAAATTTTCTATCTGTTTGATAGCTGCCAGAAAGGCCTCCAAATCAGAGGGCTTTATGATATAACAGCTGGCCTGAAGTTGATAACTTTTGAAAATATCTTGCTTTGACTTTGAAGAAGTTAAAATTACGACAGGAATCGTCTTTAGCAGAGGATCAGCTTTGATTTCTTCAAGAATTTCAAAACCATGCCTACCTGGTAAATTGAGATCTAATATTATCATATCAGGTCGAGTAGCGTACTGGTAATTAGCCTTTTGACGAAGATATTTCATCACCTCTCCTCCTTTTAAAAGCTTGTCGATACTATATTTACCCTGGGCAGTATTCAAGGAGTTTTCTATTAGATAGACATCACCCAAATTATCTTCACAAAGCAAAACTTTAACTGTCATTAGGAATAATCTTAAATATTTTTTAATTTTTTTTAAATGTCTATATAGTATCAACCCTCTGACAATTTAATGTAAATCTAAAGATAGAACCTTGTCCTAATTCCGATTCAACCCAAATTCGACCACCATGACGTTCAACGATTTTTTTGCAAATTGCTAATCCAATACCAGTTCCTGAATATTTTTCTTTAGGATGAAGTCGTTGAAAAACCTCAAAGATACGATGATAATTTTCAGAGTCAATACCAATTCCATTGTCTGCTACTGAAAACAACCAGCCGATATCTAAGGCTGTAGCAGTTATTGAAATCTCTGGGTAAGGTTGGTCGGTACGGCGATAGGTAATAGCATTATTAATCAAATTTTGAAATAGCTGTACTAACTGAACCTCATCTCCAACTATTTGCGGTAAGGGTTTAACCGTGATTTTGACGTTACTCTCTTTGATTGATAACTGTAAGTTTGATAATGCCTGATCAATAATTAAATTACAGTTGACGATCTTAAAAGTTTTATTTTGCTTTCCTAAACGAGAATAAAGCAGCAAGTCTTCAATTAATATCTCCATTCGCTTGGCACCATCTACCGCAAAACCGATGATGGTATCAGCATCAGGATCTAGCTTTCCTCCATAGCGTTGTGCCAGAAGTTGAGTAAAACTAATTACCATTCTTAGGGGTTCTCGCAAGTCATGGGAAGCTACATAGGCGAATTGCTCTAATTCTTGGTTAGACTGGAGCAACTCCACATTTAATTGGTTTAACTGTGCTTCTGCTTGCTTGCCCTCAGTTACATCTCTGATTGTTACCACCGCACCAAACTTCTTGCCATTATGATCGGTGATTGGGCAACCATTAGTAATTAAGGAAAGGGGTTGTCCATCTGGGGAAATTGTCGTAATTTCCATTTCAGTAAATGTTTCCCCTTTAAAAGCCCGAGATAAAGGAATATCCTGTTCAGCTAAATAGGTTTTACCATCAGGGTAGAAAAGATTGTAATGCTTTGCCCATTGTTGTGCCTGAAGCGGTTTAGATACCCCAAAAATCTTCTGGCTGGCAGGATTAAAAAGAGCTAGGGTACCCTTTTCATCACAGGCAATTACGCCAACAGAAAGATTATCTAGCATCGTTTTAAGAAATAATCTCTCTTTCCCTAGCTCTTGTTCGGCTTTATGACGAAATTCTACTTCTTGTGCTAAATCTTGATTAGCTTTTTCTAAAATAGCTGGGTCGGGCAAACTCAGCGCCACAGGAAAGAACTTCAATAGTTTGATGACTGTGTAAACCGAAACCAACGCCGTAATCGCTTTAATTACTCCAGATAGCCAGTAATCAGGATGCCACAAAGTCCAAATTGACATAAAGTGGGTAGTACCGCAGCTAAGGATAAACCAGCAAAACAACACTATAATTTGATTGAAAGAATTATCCTGCTTTTTTTTAATAAAATAAAGTAGTATGAGGGGAATCAAATAATAAGCAACAGCAATTAGAAAATCAGCAGTTATATGCAGCCATATTAGAGGGGTCTGCCACAGATAGCAATGTCCATGAGGGATATATTGGATAGATAAAAGCAAATTATTAAATCAATTTAAGTTAGCTATTCATAGCTTATGATAAGAGATATTATAGTTTGCTAATTTGGCGTAAAAAAATATAGCTTCAAAATTGAATTTTGAAGCCAAGTAATTTGCTATTCAGTTTGGGACAAACCTCAAATATTACCTACACCTTTACCACCAGGGGTATTTATGTCTTTCAGTTCTTCAGCACGTTGTTCCTTTTCAGCTTTCTTTATTTCTTTACGATCACCAGGCTCTTCATAATACATCTCAGGCTCAACTGCATAATTGTTAGCTAGTCCTTCACGGTCTACTGTCTGACCAGCAGCAGAATTATCCTTAAAATCATCCCCTTCCCTTTCCATTCTAGCCGCTGTTTCGGCTGAGGTGATGGCGCGATCATAATTAGCATCGTTGGGGGTATTATTTTTCATGATTTGTATCTCCAAAATCTAACGGTAAATTAATGCTGGAAACAGAAGCTAAGAACTACTTGTCAATATTAGGCACAACGTCAGGACGTTCTTTATCTTCCCAACCAGCAGGACGTTTAGAGTTATACCAGGCAACTGAACCAATTGTGACTGCGGCAACAAATCCTAGACCTAACACTGCGGTAGCTGCATAGGGAAAATGAGGTTCACTAGCAGCGACTTGTAATAAAAAGTTCATAAATTTTTTTTCCTTTATATCGTAACTGTCATTTAATTTATCTAGTAATTCCTTCTCCTGGCATCTTTCTTTCTATAGAGAAGCAATATATCTTAAGGTAGATTGTATAGAAAAAACTCGAAATTAAATATTGTTAATCAATCTGGACTATTGATTAATAATATTTTATAAATTCGATTATATCTTGCTCACGATAGATAGAAATTACTAAATTTTATTGATAGATTAAATAAATAATAATAAGTGATAAAAATAAAGCTTTTTGATTTTTTACATGATGTTTATGCCTGTAAAAATCAAAAAATGTTGAAAAACTTATATCATAAGTAAATCTAGAAAAATTTCACTGTTAATTGCGACCTGTAATTACAGCAGCTTGTGAATAGCAGTCTTCAAAAAATCATAAAACTATGGCGACAGATAACTTATTGACTCGGGGTCAACTAGAGAGAAAACTTTCTCAAGAGATTCAATTATTTTATAGCGAGCATTTAGGACATCAGCCGTCCAAGGTAATATGCCAGCTTTTTGAGGCAAAACTAGCTGTGATTGTTGAGAATTCAATTACTAATGCTGAACAAATTTTGATTGATCAAGGTAAAAATGATTTAGCTGAAAAAGTACGCTCAAACTTAGATGATGTTCTTAAGCCTAAGCTAATAAAACTTATTGAAACTATTACAGAAATTACAGTAGTTGATATCTTAAGTGATGCCACAGTAGATACTGGGCGTACTGGCATAATTGCTGTCTTTCAGAAAACTCCTCAAGTACTTAATCCTCATACTATTCCTAAGTTAAAAAGTAAATAGCCGAGTAACTTATCACCTTTATATAGTCAGTTTTTGTTGAGATAATTAATATGAATAATAAAGTTATAAGAACCAAAAAAATAGAATCTCTGCTTTCTCAGAAAATTAAAAACGTTTACCGAGTTTGCTTAGAACATAAATTGGATAATATTTCTTATAAACTATTCGATCGCACTTTAATCGTAACCTTAGAAGGAACAATTACCTCACCTGAAAAATTCTTGAAAGATAATGATCATCTTGATATAGCCATACAGGTAAGAGAAACAATTGACAATATAATTCACCCTCAGATCCAAGATATTATTGAGGAAGTGCTAAATGTAAAAGTGGTCGATTATCTCAGCGATACTACCATTGACAATGATTTAACTGGAGCGATCGCCATTTTTGAATTTAAGTCTAGGGATATTTGACATAACTATAAACTTTATGTTCTAATTCTTCTATTAAATAAGGTTTGCTAATATAACTATCAAAACCAGCCTCAATTAGTTTTCCCTTATCTTCATCGTGGGTCAATCCAGTTACAGCAATAACTGGAATGTGAGATATCTGATTATCCTGTTTAATAATTTGTGTGATTTCTAGCCCGTTTAATTTCGGCATGACAACATCCAATAAGATTAGATCTGGCAACAGTTCATACACTAATCCCAGGCATTCTTCACTATTATCCGTAACGACATAATTCATCCCCAGTGATTCAATTACGCAACTAGCAAATAATAAGTTGTCGCGATCATTATCAACAATCAATATTAGGGGCTGATAGTTTAAAGGGCGCTTCTCGAAATTCTTATTCAAGGTGGAGTTGATTGTTTTAAAACATGTTTGCATCAAATAGAAGCACCCCCAAAGTGGTTGTTAAGCACTAAAAAAAGACTGGCTCTAAATATTAACTAAGTTAATAATCTTGTTCTTTGCCCGTTCGAGGAAAGTAGACTCAAGTTAGATAAATTTAGTTTTAGATATAATACTGGGAATTGCCGAGATCTTCAACAATTCTTAAAATTACTAATCATCTTATATTGTATTGAAGCTTGTTTTTACTGCTAGTGACAAAACTATTTAACTAAGCCTGCTCTCAAAGCTCTAACAGCAGCTTGTGTACGGTCATCAGCACACAACTTATTAAGAATATGACAAACGTGAGTTTTTACCGTTCCGACCGTAATGTAGAGTTTTTCCGAAATTTCGGCATTGCTGCAACCAGCGACAATTAACTCCAAAACCTCTAGTTCTCGATCTGTTAAAGGGTAAGTCTCAATCAGCTGCTGATACTCTTCGGCAACAGCAGTAATCGCTTGGGTATCAATATCATCTTCTGCTTTTGACAGTGTTGTACTGACCTGATTAGAAGCTGCTTTAATTGATTTACCTGAAGATTGGGCTTGTTTTAACACAATACGAGCGATCGCAGGGTCGATCCAAGCATTCCCTTCATGGGTATTTCGTATGGCTTGAACCAAGTTATCCATGCTGACATCTTTGAGACTGTAGGAGTCGGCACCAGCGGCAAAAGCAGCCATGACTGAGTCCTCGCTGTCGTGCATTGTAAGCATTAAAACTTTAGTCTTAAAATCAGGGTTTTCTGCTTGATACTGCTTAAGTTTTTGGGTAACTTCAATTCCATCAATGTCAGGTAGACCAATATCCACTAGGGCAACATCAGGTTTATGAGCTTTGATCTTCTGTAAGCCATCGTTTCCATTAGCAGCGTTGTCCACAACCTCTACATCTTGATATTGTTTAAGAGCAGCACATAAGCCGATACGACTTAGATTGTGATCCTCAATTAGAACGACGCTAATATTGCTCATCTTTATCAATAAAACTATTTATTAAACTAAACACTTACCACTTCAAACTATCTAATATTTAACATACAATTCCATCATCCTGGAGATGTATATCTACCAAGTAAACTGTACCTGCAAACCATGATTTTGTCAGTGGTTGAGAGATATTTTAGAGTATTAGGTATATTTTAAGCTATGAAATTAAATGAGAGAATTAGCTCAAATGTCGTCTTTTATGCCTCACGGTATGTGTTATCTATGGAAAAGCTGGCTCATAGCCTTGCATGTCATCAGTAATGGCATTATTGCTCTGTCTTATTTTTCGATTCCAATTATCCTGCTTTATATCTTAGACAAGCGTGATGATGTTCCTTTTAACGGAATATTTTTGTTATTTAGCGCTTTTATTTTGTGCTGCGGGATTGGTCATGCTTTTGATATCTGGACATTGTGGTATCCAAATTATAGGGCATCCAGCATCATTAGATTACTGACGGCAATAGTATCGGGGGCAACAGCAATCGTTCTAGCTTTAAAAATTTCTCAGATATTAACCATACCCTCGCCAAAGCAGGTAAACATAATCAATCAACAGCTTGAAGCCAAAATAGAGGAATTAGAGCAGCAAAAAATTGTTATTGATCAGCAAGAAAAATTTCTGCGTAATATTTACAATAATGTGTGCGAAGCAATTTTTGTGGTGGATATCAAACCTGACAAGAGGTTTTACTATCAAGGATTTAACCCCACTGCTCAAAAATTGATCGGAACAAAGGAAGTAGTCAATAAAACTCCATCACAAATTTTCCCCCCCGAAGTAGCAGCAGCGGTAGAACATCATTATCAAGAATGTCTTACCTCAAAAACTACTATTTCCTATGAAGAATGTTTACCTTCTCAAGGAGAAGATACTTGGTGGTTAACTAGCCTTAATCCCATTGAAGATGAAACAGGAAACTTAACTCGCATCATTGGGATCGCTTTAAACATAACTGAACGTAAACAAGCCGAACAATCTTTAGCTAGATTAAATGAAGAATTAGAAGATAGAGTCAGACAACGCACTGCTCAGTTGGAACATCTTAATGCTATCTTGTTGACCACCACGGCTCAACTAGAACAACGCAATCAAGAACTAGATCAGTTTGCCTATATAACTTCCCACGATCTTAAAGCACCACTGCGAGCGATCGCCAATCTTGCGGAATGGATTGAAGAAGATTTAACCGACAAGCTGAATGACGATACCAGACACAATATGAACCTATTAAGAAATAGAGTTCAGCGCTTAGAAAAGATGATTAATGGATTACTCAATTATTCTCGTGTCGGCAGACTTAAATATGAACCTGAACTAGTAGACGTAAACCAAATGATAGCGGACATCATCGATTCACTAGATGTTAACCCACACTTTCAAATTGAAATACAGCCAGATTTACCAATTTTTGTTACTGAATTGATCCCACTACAGCAGGTGTTTAACAATTTGATCAGTAATGCAATTAGACATAGTGACTGCCCTCAAGGACGTATTGTTATCTCAGTAGAAGAACAAGAATACTTTTACGAATTTTTAGTCAGTGATAATGGAAAAGGTATTGAGCCACAATATCATGAGCGTATATTTACTATTTTTCAAACTCTAGAAACAAGAGATACCAAAGAAAGTACAGGAATTGGGTTGGCTATTGTTAAAAAAGCGATCAAAAGTCAAGGAGGGAAAATTATGGTAGAGTCTCAAGTTGGTCAAGGTACTACTTTCAAATTTACTTGGAGTAAAGCAAGAAGGATTTAGAATAGAAAGTTGTTAATTTAATCTATGGTAACTCTAATTTATTAGATGTCATTAATTACTTGTGGGACAATAAGCCAAACCACTATAGCAATTCTCGCATTAGTGAGACATACCTCAATTATGTTTGGGTAAAGGAGAAAAGGGAAAAGAGAAAAAATAAATAATGTATCTCATCAATTTGAGAAACGTTATAGTACTTAATTATTAATTAACTTAAGATCAACTTACTAAGTATTTACCTCTGCTACTGCTTGGGTTTAAACCTCTATTATCCACACTATAAAAATTAGAGCAGTAAACTTAAATTTATTTTTAGATTCACCCTAAGTTCTGACTTTTACCTTCGATCATTGTACTCAAATCTCTAACTTTTAGGCGATACTCAAATCTCCTCAACATATCTAATATATATCTGTAGTGGGAATTATTTAAAATCTATATATGAACATAAACTTAAGTTTTCTTTACTTTTCCTCTTCCTTAAATAAAACTTAGAGTATTTAAGCTAGCTAACCCCGTGAGGAAACAATGGAAGAAAGAATAATTAACATATTACTGGTAGAAGATGATGAAGTTGATGTAATGAATGTTCAACGGGCATTTAAGAAATACAAAATTACTAATCCTTTGTTTACAGCAGGTAATGGTGTTGAAGCCTTAGCTATGTTGCGATCGCAAGGTGAGCAACCTCCACAGGTACCAGCAAATAGAAGATTAATCTTGTTAGATCTAAACATGCCCAAAATGAATGGTTTGGAATTCCTGCACGAGATTAGACAAGATGAAAAACTAAAACGTACTCCTGTAATTGTGTTAACCACATCTGATGAAGACAAAGATCGCATTGAGGCTTATAACTTGAATGTTGCAGGGTATATACTCAAACCTGTTACTTTTGTCAATTTTGCAGAGGTAATGGTGGCACTAAATAAGTATTGGGCATTGTGTGAGATGCCTTAGTTAACAATCAATAAACATGTAGTAATCAGTAATGAGTGAAGAGCAGTTTTCAATACTATTAATTGATGATGATGAAGTAGATCGTTTAGCGGTGAAGCGGGCTTTTAAGAAAGCCAATTTTTCTGCTAACTTAACTGAAGTTCAAAATGGGCAAGAAGCGATCTCAGAACTCAAGGTTAAGAAAAATGCCTTGTTTAATATTTTAAATTCTAATTGCTCTTCTAAAATCATTGAATCTACGATTGATAATTTTGATTTAATCTTACTTGATTATCGTTTACCAGATATTGATGGTTTACAGCTCATTGCCGAAATCAAAGCGCTAAATTTAGCACTGCCGATCATTGTTTTAACAGGTCAAGGTGATGAAGAACTGGCGGTGGAAATGATGAAAGCAGGAGCGGCAGACTATCTATCAAAAGGAAAAATTGAACCGAATTTATTAGCTAAAGCAATTAATAGTGCTATTCGTATTGCTCAAGCAGAACAGGCAGTAGAATTAGCAAATCAGCGTCTTCGCGCCAGCAATGAATTACTAGTTCTCAAAAATCAGGAATTAGAAAGGCAGCAGCAACAAATCAAATTACAGAATATAAAACTACAAGAATCTTACAATCTCAAATCAGAGTTTTTAGCCACAATGTCTCACGAGTTAAGAACTCCGATGAATGCCATAATGGGATTTTCTCAACTGCTATTACGTCAATATCCTGATCCCCTCACTGGACAACAACAGAATCTAGTTCAGCGAATTTTTAATAATAGTAAAAATTTGCTGGATATGATTAATGAAATGCTAGATTTTTCTAAGATTGAAGCTGGAAAACTAGAACTAAATCCTCAAGAGTTAGATCTCAACTTTCTCATCAAATTAACCGTAGAAGAGTTGCGTTCCCTAGCCGTACAAAAAAAACTTGATTTAATTACCCAAGTTGAACTGAAAGATAGCTGTTTAATTCAAGATGCTAGCTTTATTAAACGTACTTTAATTAACCTGCTTTCTAATGCCATTAAATTTACTGAATCAGGCTCAGTAAAAGTAACGGCTTGGGAAGTGGATCAAACTAAAATTGCTGTTTCCGTAGCTGATACTGGAGTAGGTATAGCACCTAAAGATCTTCCCTGTATCTTTCAAGCTTTTCGACAAGTTGATCAAAGCTTTACTCGCCAGCACTCAGGAACGGGCTTGGGTTTAGCGATTACCAAATCTTTAGTTAACATGATGGGAGGGGAAATTTCCTTGAAAAGCGAGTTGGGGCAAGGAACTTCTTTTACAGTAGAAATCCCTCGCAAGTATGATGTGTCGTCACAATAGTATTATTTAATATGATTAAAATTAATATATTTTTTTTAATAAAAATTTGCTAAATAATGTCTGTTACGCACACTGTTAAAGATAGTTACATTCTAGCGGTAGATGATATTCCAGATAATCTTTTATTAATTCAATTAGCTCTTGAGCAAGAGGGACACCATGTAGTCTTGGCTCATGATGGAGAAACAGCTCTACAGCAAATCCAGCAAGCTCCTCCCAGCTTGATTTTACTAGATGTAATGATGCCAGGGATGGATGGCTATGAGGTAACGCGGCGTATTCGCCAAAATAAAAATGTCCCTTTTATTCCTATTTTATTAGTTACTGCCAGAGAAGAATCAAGTTTAGTGGAAGGGTTAGACGCTGGTGCGGATGAATTTGTGCGTAAACCATTCCAAATCGACGAATTACAGGCTAGAGTCAGATCGATGCTGCGTCTCAAGGAAACCATTGATCAACGGGAAAACTTTGTTTCCTGCCTAACTCACGATTTACGTACTCCTTTGGTAGCATCTAATCGGATGTTAGATTTGATTACTCAAGAAGTATTTGGTAATATTACAGATGAGCAACAGGAGGCGATCGCCAATATTGTCAGCAGCAATCAAAACATGTTAGAAATGCTCAATACGCTATTAGAAACCCATCACTACGAATTGGGACAAAAAATTCTTAGTTTTCTGGCTATCGACCTCAAACAGTTAATCTCTGAAGTAGTTACTGAATTAGAACCTCTAGCAATAGATAAAAAGATCGAGTTACGATCTGAGTTAGCAGATAATATTCCTTATATAAAAGGTGATCGTCTGGAATTACGTCGAGTAATCACTAATTTGATTGGCAATGCCATCAAGTTTACCGATCAAGGATTTGTCGAAGTATCTTTATTTGATAATGAGTCTGAAGTTTTGGTTCGAGTAAAAGACTCAGGAATTGGTATTTCACTTCAAGAACAACAAACTATTTTTCAGCGATATCATCAGGGAAACCATAGGCGTTCTGGTAAAGGCTTGGGCTTGTATCTTTGCCAGCAAATTATTAATGCTCATCGGGGAAAGTTGATTGTGCGTTCTCAAAAAGATCCTGTCAGCGGCAAATCATTAGAGAAAGGCACTACTTTTACTGTTTCACTACCTAAACCTTGATTGGTGATTAAGGAAAGATAATCTATAGCAGTCCTATTTGATTCCATCAATTACCTTTATAGGTAGTAGGTAGTAGGTAGTAGAAATCTCTCATTTTACTCCCAATTGCTATATATAGTTGTTTCATACTAAAAATTGAGTCTGATAGATTTTACTTAACACTCCCCAATCCCCAATCCCCCGAATGAATAAATTAGAATCGTAGGTCAATTAATTAGAACGACTATAATTGCACACAGAGGCACAGAGACTCAGAGATAGAAAGAGCGTAAGGGTAGACAGTGACAGGAGTATTATCGATGGCAGGAATTTATTTATAGTCATTCCAAATAAAAACCAAAGCGTAAAAGAGTACTACTTTGGAGTTCCCAATCC
>JBCCDL010000056.1:0-14582 GCA_039030815.1 Cyanobacteria bacterium P01_A01_bin.83
GTTTATTGATGATAATGATGTTACGATCGCAGGACATCCTTCTAATTATCTTCCAGGTTATGATGTAGCAAAAACTCTAACTGGTCATGGTTTAGAGGTCAACGAAGGTGATGGTGAAGATATTGATTCTTTGTATAGCCGCATGTGTGCAGCGGTCACAGGCAATGGCCCTGTAGCCTTAATCAATAAGCGTCCGATGTGTCCTGGAATTGAGGGCATTGAAGGTTCGACCCATGGACATGATGTCATTGCTGTGGATAAAGCGATCGCTTATCTGGAAAAACATAGTCAAGGTGCGGCGGCAGACTTTCTCAAAAATATTACTAAACCCAAACATGATTATCAGTTCCTCGGGGTCAGCGATAAGTTGGGTTCTAACCGTAACGTCTTTGGTGATGCGGTAGTTTCGGTTTTAGGAGAAATGAGTGATGCTGAACGCAAAGAGAAAGTTATCTTTATTGATAGTGACTTAGAAGGTTCCTGCGGTTTCAAAAAAATCCACGATGCCTATCCTGATGTTTTCATCCCTTCGGGAATTATGGAACGGGGTAATCTTTCGGCGGCTGCTGGTTTTGGCATGGCTGAAGGTAAACAGGGTGTCTTTGCTACCTTTAGTGCTTTCTTGGAAATGTGTATTTCTGAGATTACTATGGCACGCCTCAACAAATCTAATCTTCTGTGTCATTTCTCCCATGCAGGTATCGACGACATGGCAGACAATACCTGTCACTTCGGGATTAACAATATGTATGCCGACAACGGGTTAGAAGATGGTTATGAAACCCGTCTTTACTTCCCCGCTGATGCCAACCAAATGAGTGCCTGTGTTAAGAAAGTATTCCATAATCCTGGGATGCGCTTTATCTTTTCCACCCGTTCTAAAGTACCAATCATTCTGGATGATGCGGGTAACGAATACTTTGGTGGCGACTATACCTTTACTCCTGGTAAAGATGAGGTGATCCGCGAAGGTGATGCAGGTTATATTGTTAGCTTTGGGGATGCTCTATATCGTTCCTTAGATGCGGTAGAACGTCTCAAGCAAGAAGGAATTAACGTTGGTTTAATCAACAAGTCTACTCTCAATGTAGTTGATGAAGATATGATGGCAAAAATCGGTAAAGCCCCCTTTGTAATGGTAGTAGAGTCTTTTAACCGTCGTACAGGTTTAGGTAGCCGCTTTGGTTCTTGGTTACTAGAACGCAACTTTACCCCTAAGTATGCTTATCTTGGGGTACATGAAGAAGGTTGTGGTGGACTTTGGGAACAGTTCCCCTATCAAGGTTTAGATCCTGAAGGGATAATGAGTCATGTTAAAGGATTGATCTAGCTGTAACATTGATCATAGCGATCGCCTTAAGTTCGTGTCGTTAACATACATTACATCTAGTATTGCGTAGGGTGGGCACTGCCCACCTTTTATTATGTCTATTTACTCTTGATCCTTTTACCTTTGCCCCTCAAAAAGACAGTAATATCAAGTTCGGTTAGACAATTTTGATAAACTTCACGACTTATAGCAATCGAATTATAGGTTAGGACAACTCTAAATCTCTCTGCGCCTTTGCGTCTGGTGCGCGAGATAATTTTTTACTGTCATAAGCTTTGCTTCGACTGCTATACATCCTTCTTACTGCTTACATGGGGACAAGTCCTTTATTTATGCGGCGCGAACAGCCCGTAAAGCGGGCAGGCGAGGCATTCGCCTCTTGGAGCGAAAGCTCCTGTGGCGCATACGCCCTTAGAACTAAGCACCTTTGTGCCCTCTGCCTTACCCCACAGATAACGTAACTATTCAACAGGACATGATATAAATTCTGATTCAGATCAGAAGTTTACTGAGAGTCTGCTTAAAATACTAGTTATTTACCCTAAAAATCCAATCATATAAGTGTTTAATGTATTAATCTGAGGATAATGTTAGATAAACACTGGTTAAATAACTGATGGATAGTAGAGAGTTAGCGCAATATATTGAAGAAACTGGGGGCATATCTAAACCCTGGTTATTAGTACAGCTACGGTTAAAAAAGCTACAGGAAAGCAAAGAGCAAATGCCCTACCCTGAATATATGCAAGAATTAGAAGATATTCAGGCAGATTTATTAAAATTAGGTGAATGGTGGCGAGGTAGGGAAGAGGAAGTTTTTGGCTCGTAACTGCCCAAAAGTTTCAAAAAAGATATTACATCAGCTGAATTTGTCAAATGTTTTAGATCGATATCAGATGAAGATGGAAGATTTTTTGCACAGAGGTATTACTCAGGCAGCTTACAACAATTATTATGTCGCGATTGATTTTTTCAACCAAGCGATCGCCTCAAACAGCCAATGTACTGAAGCATACTATCGTCGAGGATTAACCTACTTGGATTCGGGGGATGCTCAACAAGCCATAATTGATTTTAATCGCTGTCTTAATCTAGATCATCAACAAATAGAGGTTTATCTCTCTCGTGCGGAGGCTTTTCTGGCACTTAATCAACTTCAAGCTGGGATGATCGATCTCCAAATCGCGTTAAGTTTAGATCCTAACTGTGACCAGGCTTATAGGTTACAAGCTAACGTTTGCCTTAGACTTGGAGAGTACGATCAAGCGATTGAGTATCTTAAACAAGTGGGGGATATTTATCTACAGCGTCAGGATCAAAAAAGCTGTAAATACTGTAGTGATAAAATTCGTCAGATTGAAGACCAAAAAATCTCGACACGCAGAGGAATGACTACTGAACTTTTTCTGCAACAGATTCAATATAAAATTAGCAAAGGCTTATTTGCCGAAGCCTACGTCGACTGTAATTGGTTGCTAGAACTAGATCCTTATAATGCTTGGGCGTATCAATTTCGGGGAAATGTCTGCCAGGAAATAAGAGAATACGATCAGATGCAACAAAACTTCCGCCAAGCTGCCAAATACTTTCGTACTAGAGGGAATATTGGGGAAGCAGAAAGAGTAGAAAGGCACTGTATGACGATTCAGCTAAATAAAGTTCGGAGAAAAAATTACAAGTTCGAACGCAAATTTCGGCAGAAACCTGCCCCAGAGAATGATCGTCAACAAAGGCTTTATGATCTCGTTGGCAACTGGGATGTTGCTCAAGGTTTGGTATCAAAATTGATGAAACGTCACCCAGATAGAGATGAATCTTGGTGTTGGACAAGAACGGTTATCGATATTGAATACAATTAATTGGCAATAATATCTCTACTTGATCTTGTCAATAATTTAGAAATTTCATTAGAAATTCCACATTACGGGATTGTCATCAAGATGTGCTGTTACCTGCTGACCAATGCGATCAATTTCTTGTAGCTCATCAGCAGATAAGTTGACTGAAACTGCCTGAGCATTGTCTAGAACCTGCGATGCATTTCTTGCCCCTGCAATGGCATGTGTTTGCGGTTGAGCTATTAACCAGGCTAAAGCCAGCTGCGCTAGACTGCATTGATGATTTTCGGCAAAAGGACGAAGTTGTTCTAAGGCTTGTTGGGAGTGTTGATAGTTTTCTCCTTTAAAAAGTTTATTCTTAAGACGAATATCTCCTGGAGCAAATTGATGATCCGAGGTAAATTTACCTGTCAAGAGTCCTTGTGCTAGGGAAGAGTAGGCTAAAATCGAGATCTTATGTTCAATACAGTAAGGCATAGCATCATTTTCTACTCCTCGCCAGAAGAGAGAATAGGGAGGCTGGAGACTATCAATTCTGCCGTACTGGCTGGCTTCTTCTAGTTGAGTACGGTCAAAATTTGACACCCCAATCGCCCGAATTTTACCTTGTTCTTTTAGTTTACTTAAAGCACTCATGGTTTCAGAGATCGGTATTTGCTCGCTACCAAAAGCACCAGATGGCCAATGAATTTGATACAAATCTAGATAATCAGTTTTCAGATTTTTTAAGGAGCGCTCGCAGGCTGCAATCACTTGGTCGTGTTGCAGATGATCGGCAAATACTTTAGAAGCAATCACCACCTTGTCTCTAATATCACTCACTGCTTGAGCGACGATTCGTTCGGAATATCCGTTACCGTAAACCTCGGCAGTATCAATGGTAGTGATTCCTACTTCATATGCCTGACGAATAGCTTTGATCGTCTGTTCATCTTCTATATCTATCCAGCTACCTTTGCCTGCTTGCCAGGTACCCATGATAATTGGTGTAATTTGAATGTCAGATGTTCCTAGCGATCGCATTTCCATAATTCTTTTCTAAAATCAACTCTTAAGAGTATTATGAGCGATTTTTGGTTTAATTTGCCCTTCGATCGCTTGATCTTGCTACTTAATTAAAAACAATTTTATGAGTCACCGTTACACCCCTGGCAAAGGAAGCGCTTACGCGCAATGTGATGCTTCTCATCTTGAGCGCGAGGCTAACGCCTCTGACAGTGCTTCGCACGGCACTGAACGCGAAAGCGTTCGCGGCTCTGCAAACGACGGGGATGACATCACGACTTCGTTAAGGGGAATTAAAATTTACCTAGAAATCTTCACTATATCTTGATTACTTAAGTCAAAAGCTTCGTGAACTGCCGTCAGAGCTCTAACCCCCTCTTGTTCATCAATTACGCAGCTAATCTTAATTTCAGATGTAGTAATCATTTGAATATTTATTTTTTCTCTCGAAAGGGCAGTAAAAAATTTTGCCGCAACTCCTGGATGTCCAACCATACCAGCACCCACAACACTAAGTTTAGCGATCGCCGTATCTCCTGAAACCTGACCACAGCCAATTTTTTGATCTAGTTCGCTAATTACTTGGCAGGCGTTCTCTGCATCTGATTGGGCAACGGTGAAAACAATATCACGAGTAGGAACATTATTGATAATATGACAACGTTGTGACTGAATGATAGAGTCAACACTAATCTTTTTTTGTGCCAGCAGGGAAAAGATTCGGGCTGCCATGCCTGGAACATCTGGTACATGACGAATAGCGATGCGTGCCTGATTCGTGTCTAATGCTACACCTCTAACAGGGGGATGATTACCCTGATATTGATTTTCGATAATTTCTTTTTGCTCACCAAGATCGACATCGAATGCCTGAGATAATAGATGCAGGGCACGATCGCATTGGGACTCATCGATCACGCAGCTAACTTTGACTTCGGAAGTAGAAATCATTTGGATGTTAATTTGAGCATCAGCTAGGGTTTTGAACATTTTTGCCGCAATTCCTGGACGACCAATCATGCCCGCACCAGAAATAGCCACCTTAGCAATTTGACGGTCTACTATTACCTCTGCTTCATCGGTCGCATCGGGTTTAGTTCTTAAAGAAGGAGCGATCGCTTCGGCTACTGCGGTTGCTGAATCTAAAACACGATTGACGACTGTAAAAGCAATATCGTTGGTATTGCCCTCATGGATCGATTGAATGATTAGATCCACATCAATATTTTGCCCTGAGATCTCCCTAAATAAATTAGCGGCTACTCCTGGGAAATCTGGCACCCGTAACAGTCCTACTTTGGCTTGATTACGATCTACCTCTACACCGTCTACTGATTTACCAATTTCCATGCCCTGTAGGGAGCGTGGTTTGGGCAAACGAGAAACTACTTTGGTTCCAGGGCGATCGCTTAAGCTAGAAAGAACAACTAAAGGCATGCCATAGTTACGAGCAATTTCAACGGCGCGGGGATGTAGTACTTTTGCCCCCAGACTGGCTAACTCTAACATTTCATCAGCAGTAATCTCAGACATCAGTTGTGCTGATGGTACAAGTCGAGGATCGGTAGTCAGAATTCCTGGGACATCGGTGTAAATCTCACAGCGGTCTGCTTTGAGTGAAGCTGCCAGTGCCACTGCCGAAGTATCAGAACCTCCTCTCCCCAAAGTGGTAATTTCCCAAATTTCATTATTACTAACTCCTTGGAAACCAGCTACGACAACCACCTCTCCTTTATTCAGATGCCTTTGGAGGCGATCCGTGCAAATTTGTAGGATTCGTGCCCGACTATGTTCTGCTTCAGTCACAATTCCCACCTGCGCCCCTGTCAGCGAAATTGCAGGCTGTCCCAACTCTTGTAACGCCATGCTCAATAAAGCAATAGTTACCTGCTCCCCTGTAGATAACAACATGTCCATCTCGCGACGACAAGGATCGCTAGATACCTCATTTGCGAGTTTTACTAGAGTGTCAGTGGTCTTGCCCATTGCTGAGACCACCACCACCAAGCTATTTCCTTGCTGTACGGTTTTGCGGATTCTATTCGCCACTGCCTGAATACGCTCAACCGAACCTACAGATGTACCACCGTATTTCTGAACAACTAACGCCATATTCTTAACTCAATCCCCCAAGAGGCATCGCTTATATTATCAGTTATTGAACATAATCCGCCAGTAATTTGTTAAAGCAATTGCTTTTGTTATGACTAATTTAGTTTTAATTCTCAGCAAATCTAACAATTTTAAATCTAGCTGGAGTTGGATTTTATAATCTTATATTTTTCTTATATTTTGAAGATTACAAAAAAAGGGTCAAGGCAGACTATGATTGGTCTTAACTTTAACCCTTAATTGATTAATAATATTAGCGCAATTGTTCCTATCCATTCGCTAAATTAAACGTCATAAATGGTATCAACGTCTACAAATCACCAGATTTTAGAAAGTAAAAGTAGTTCTCAGTGAACCAATAAAGATATCATCGTTGTTACCATCTTGGTTAGGAGTAGGCAACCAGATAAATCCAGGTGTAATGGAAATGTTATCGTTGAATTGATACTTGTAAAAAGTTTCTACGTGAATTGGCACATCATTAGAAATCGCCTCATCATCACCATCTCCATCAGCATCAATTGAAGTCAAATATGGTTCTGCGCCAACAATTAACGCTGCTAAACTACCTTCTTTAATGATGTCAGTGACCACAAAGGCGGCTGCGTAATTCAAGATATCTCCATCACCATCGCCACCATCCTGAACAATATCAGCATCGGTGAAAGAACCCCAGCCTCTAATGCTGATTTTGTCGGTGACATCGTACAGGAATTGCAGACCAAAAGAGTCAGTTTCTACGGCTGAACCTGAAATAGTCGTGTTGCCAAATTCATCTTCGAAGTTAGCAAAGTTGGTACCTGTATTGCCAAACAGGAAGGTACCCCGTGGAGAAAGGTCGCCTAAAGTTTGCTCGTTATCATAACCACGAACGTAGGTTAGACCAATCTGCAATGGTTCTATAGGAGTAACCTCAATCTGTCCCAAAGCCGAAAAACTTCCGTCGAAAAGCCCTGCACCTTCACTAGGATCAAAAGCATTTGGAGCAACGTAACCACCAGTAAGGGTGATAAAATCATTAACTTCAAAACTAGCACCAATACCAGCAGAGGAATTAGCTAGACCCTGACGATAGATGGGATTACGTTCAGAAAAACGAGTTAAACCACCGTTGGCGCCACCACCAGCTTCTAAACCAGGGTTAAAGGTATTAGCATAAAAGTGGTGAGCTGCTAAACTAACCATACTAGTTACCCGCAGCTTGTCATTGAAGGCAGGAAAACTATAGTGCAGACGGTCAAGGATAATATCGTTATCGGCAAATCCATCAAAGGCAAACCGCCCTTCTCTAGTGCCAGTTTCATCCTGAAAAGAGTTTTGAGTATTCCCAGCGGTTATACGAGTAAAGAGTTTATCTTTTCCTGTAAAACTGCTGACCAACATGAGACGAATCCGATCGGCAAATCTTACTTCTGAATCTAAATCAGGATTATCATCTGGGTTGAGGGCTTGTTCATCGCCAAAAGATTGGGACAAATTAAATGTTACCTCCCCGACTAATTTGGTAGTAGTAGAAAACTGATTATCTTCTAAGACCGCAGTTCTACTCTCCAGTTCGTCTACTCTACCACCAACGGCAGCTAATTCTGCTTCAAATTCCTGTGTCATCCGTTCAATAAGCGCCAAATCCTCTGGGTCAGGACCACTGTTAGCGGCAATCAAACGTTCAATTTGGTTTAAACAAGAGTTGAGACCAGCGGCAAACTCATAACGAGTCATCGGTTGATTTCCGCGGTAAGTTTGGTTGGGAAAACCAGCAATACAGCCATAGCGGTCAACTAAGCTACGAAGAGCTTCATACGCCCAGTCTGCTGGAGAAACATCTCTGAGTTGATTGACGTTTGTTACTTGTCCCATAGCATCGGCAGGGGCTTGCTCCATGTCTAAATCGGCTTCACCGAATTCATCATTGAAATTGGCGTAATCTGCAATCTCATTGGGATTAGACGTATCAACTTCTTGAGCCGAGACAGAACTACCAGAAAAAATTGCTGCATAAAGTAGTGCCGCAGTACCCAGTAACGCAGGCTGCTTGATTTTGAACATTGAAACTTTCCTCACACCTAAATAATCAGACATAAAAATACGAGCAATCGTACTTTACTTCTTATATTTATACGCGATTTAATTTTTTTTTGTCAATTAAGATACTGAAGTCTTAATTTATGCAATTACACGATTCCTTTAATGTATAAGCTGCAATCAACTATTTTAGATGATCGACATACTGGGAAAATCAATTTTCTGGCACTCAGATTGCCAAACTTTACCATCTAA
The DNA here is from genome assembly GCA_039030815.1 of Cyanobacteria bacterium P01_A01_bin.83. GTDB lineage: Bacteria > Cyanobacteriota > Cyanobacteriia > Cyanobacteriales > Xenococcaceae > Waterburya. The sequence goes on from JBCCDL010000056.1 coordinate 8,563, forward strand.
TGCCATCTGCTCAATTAAGCTAGCAAGGCGAAGTGCCTTAAGAGCCTGTTCTCCACCCACAGATGGACGCTCTCCACCGCGAATACAATTGACAAAGTGTTCTATTTCTGCATAAATTGGTTCAACATTACTAGTATAAACTTTCTCAGTAATGCCATCTTGCTTGTAAAGTATCTGTTGTTGATTAATCTGGGGATTAGTTTGCTGATGGCGATGAATCAAAATTTCATTAGCTAAGAAATCGGTTTCGATCAAAGAATTCTTGCAGTGCGCCGCCAAACAACGAATTTTACGGTGAGTAACTTTAGAGGCAGTAAGAGTTGCCACAACTCCATTAGCAAAACCAAGGTTAGCGGTCACATAATCTAAGTTTCCTGAATTGCTTGAAGAACTACCACTAGCAGTCAGCTTTACTACTGGAGAAGCTGACAACTCCAGTAACAAGTCAATATCGTGGATCATCAAGTCTAAAACCACCGAAACATCATTGGCGCGATTAGAATAGGGGCTGAGACGGCGTGCTTCCAATGCCAGAATATTTTCGGTTTGAATAACTTTGCTAAGTTCTCTAAATGCTGGATTAAATCTTTCAATATGTCCTACTTGGAGAATACATCCAGTTTCTGCGGCTAAATTAACCAAAGACTCCGCTTCTGCTATTGAGGCCGCGATTGGTTTTTCAATCAAGACATGGACTCCTGCCTCAAGACAGCGAACTCCTACTTTATGGTGCAATTTGGTAGGCACTGCAATACAAACTGCATCTACTTTTGGTAGCAGGTCTTCATAATTTTCATAAAAGTGAGTTCGATACTGACTAGCAATTTCAATTCCTCGCGCCAAATTAGCATCACTAACTCCAATTAGTTCAATATCTTTAAGTAAACTAAGAACACGAACATGATGCTGCCCCATATTACCAACACCAATAACTCCCATTTTTAAGGGTTGTGTCTGATTGTTACGGGATAGAATACCAAATTCGTGAGGTGTGGTAGGGGAAATAGGACTTACTCGCTGCTTTTGCTTGTGTTGTTTATCCCACTCATTCGAGCTTATTGCCTCATTCGAGGACAAGTCATTCCCCTCTCGATCGTTGTTATCTCGCGGTTGTTGAGAAAAATTAATTTGCACTTTCTTAGAAAACTCCTCCACCAATAAGTCGATTAGTATAACCGATGTTGCAATTGCCCTTAAATCATCCAGATACTATCACAGGAGAATTAAATATATGTAAATATATGTAAATTAGAAATTTACAAACCCAACAGCTAATTACATCATGATGTAAGAGCATTTTAATATATCTTTACATGATCTTGTAGTAGGACGATTGTAAGTCAAGAGTTGGTGGCGATTTTTTGGCTGTCTATTTCTCAGGGAAATTTACCCCTGGGATAGCTTAGATTCTGGTAACCAAGTTTCAATTATTGATGTTCATCCTTTTAAAAAGTCTGGATTTAGAGTTAGTGGCGGATTGGTTTTCGGCGATAACAGTTTTGACGGCGGTGCCGATATCTCCGAAGAGGTGGCTGCGGAAATTGAGGCAGAATCTTTTAGTGAAGAAGAGTGAGAAGATGAACTAGACTTTATTAATATTTATCCTGTGGTGTCATTAGGATTTTCTGATCAGTTTTAAAGTTAAAGATACTATCGCAAACCTCTATAACACGACAAATATTTACAGTTGCTCGGTATTTTCTGCTAACAAATTTAAGTTCTCTGTAAAGTAAAGTTAGGCTGGAGTCTATTCAAGATAAAAATTAGATAAATTTCAGCTGATTGGTAGTGATATTCTCTAGGCAATCTTGATGATCTGTGTATAGATAGAGAGAGCAAGATCAGAAGTTTTAATTCTAATTTGCCTAGTTATTATTTATAAGCCAAATTAATTAAATGAAAAGTAACCGACCAGAAAACGATTATATAAATCGCAACGTGATGGAGGTGCTAGTTGCTGATGAAATTGATCGCCAAATAGTTCGCCTCCCTAATAATATTAAAAAATTTGTTAACAAGATTGAGGTGGCTACTTTTGCCCTCAATAGACTACCAGCATTGTATGCTTCATCTCAACAAGGATTTAACAAGCAAAAGTTAAAAGGGCGTTCTGAGTATAGCGTCAAAATTACTCAAGAGGTCAGAAAGGGATTTGCTACTGTTCAGCAAGATCTGTTGCGTATTTCAACACCATTACTAGCGGAAAATGAAGCAGAGATCGATCAAAGTATTGCTGAGGCTAAAGCTGCTTTACAAGAATTAGCTGATTATCTGCCAGAAAAAGATCTTACTTGGAAAAACGTAATCAAGCTGGTTAAACCTTTATTAGCGGAATTAAAAGGTCAAGATCAAGCAAAGATTAATATGCGTAAAGTCCGTTCTCGCTCTAGTGGTCTCTGGGAAGATTCGATTCATAAGAAATAATGGATTGACTATATTTGTTTATATTTAATTCAACCAACGAGATAAAAATAAAATACTGTAATTATTGACACAAGTAAGGAATAGGATGAGAGAATAAGAAGCTACGTTAACCAATAGCTGTAGGATATGAGTTTAGATTGGATTAGCCGCGCCAAACGTTTAAGTGCCTTGCCTCCCTATGTGTTTGCTCGCTTAGACGAATTAAAAGCCCGTGCCAGAGAACAAGGATTAGACTTAATTGATTTGGGAATGGGTAATCCTGATGGTGCCGCACCACAACCAGTGATTGATGCAGCGATCGCTGCTTTGCAAAATCCGCTTAATCATGGTTATCCTCCTTTTGAAGGTACTAGTAGTTTTCGGCAGGCGATTACAACTTGGTATCAAAGATGCTATGGGGTAGAATTAAATGCTGATAGTGAAGCTTTACCCCTAATTGGCTCTAAAGAAGGTTTAGGACATTTGGCTTTGGCTTATGTCGATCCTGGGGATGTTATCTTAGTTCCTTCTCCTTCCTATCCTGCCCATTTTAGAGGACCTTTGATTGCTGGGGCAAAGATTCATCAGATACATCTTTCGGCAGCGCAAAATTGGCTCATCGACCTTAAAAGCATTCCTGAAGATATGGCTCGTCAAGCCAAAATGCTTTACTTTAATTATCCCAATAATCCAACTACTGCCACCGCACCACGAGAATTTTATGAGGAGGTAGTTGAGTTTGCCCGACATTATGAAATATTGCTAGTTCACGATCTCTGTTATGCAGAATTGGCTTTTGATGGTTATCAGCCTACATCTTTGTTAGAAATACCAGGAGCTAAAGATCTTGGTGTAGAATTTCATACTTTATCCAAGACTTATAATATGGCGGGCTGGCGTGTCGGCTTTGTTGTGGGTAACTCGGATATTATTCAAGGATTACGCACCCTGAAAACTAATCTAGATTATGGTATCTTCTCAGCAATTCAAAAAGCAGCAGAAACCGCTTTGCAGTTGCCCGACGAATATATCAAAGAAGTGCAGCATCGCTACAGCACAAGAAGAGATTTCCTAATTAAAGGTTTGGGGGAGTTGGGCTGGGATATTCCTGTTTCCAAAGCAACTATGTATCTCTGGGTTCAAACTCCCCCTAGACAAGGGTCAACTGAATTTGCTCTAGACGTGTTGCAAAAAACTGGAGTAGTAATTACTCCTGGCAATGCCTTTGGCGAAGCGGGAGAGGGTTATGTCAGAATTAGTCTGATTGCCGATTGCGATCGCCTGGGAGAAGTCTTAAAGCGTTTTCGGCAAGCTGGAATTAGATATCAGTAGATTGAGTAACCTATAACCTGTAACCTATAACTCATAACCTGATAGTAAAAAGTCAGTCACAATATGCAAATTAGACGTAGAAATCCCAACCCCAAGGTTAATACGGGGGAAGTCGTATATCAATCAAAAATTCCCAACACAGAACCCAATAATATCTTAGAGGAAATTATCTGGCACAAAGAGGTTGAGGTGGAGCGGATGCGTGATCGCTTACCCTTGTTACAGTTAAAACAACAGGTGCAAGACGTTGCGCCCCCTAAAGATTTTATTGCTGCCTTACGCCAGGGAAAAACCAATCCAGCCTTGATTGCCGAAGTCAAAAAAGCCTCTCCTTCTAAAGGGGTAATTAGAGCTGACTTTAATCCAGTGGCGATCGCCAAAGCCTATGAAATTGCTGGCGCAAGTTGTCTGTCGGTTTTGACTGACGAGAAGTTTTTCCAGGGTAGCTTTAATAATTTGAGCCTGATCAGGCAAGAGGTAGATCTGCCTCTACTATGCAAAGAATTTGTGATTTATCCTTATCAAATTTATTTTGCTCGTGCCAAAGGTGCTGATGCAATCTTGCTAATTGCTGCTGTCTTAGAAGACCAAGATCTCAACTACTTCGTCAAAATTACTAAAGCGCTGGGCATGACTCCTTTAATTGAGGTACATACCCTAGAAGAATTAGATCGCGTTTTGGCAATATCAGGGGTGGAGTTGATTGGCATTAACAACCGCAACTTGTCAGATTTCAGCGTTAGTGTAAAAACTACCTGTGATATTTTAGCTGCGCGTCAATCAACCTTGACTCAAAGAGAGATTTTAATCGTCAGCGAATCTGGTTTGCACTCATCCTCAGATATTAATACTGTCGCTTCAGCAGGTGCCAAGGCAGTACTTATTGGGGAATCGATAGTCAAACAGCCAGATGTTGAACAAGCCATTGCTGATTTATTTTCGATTTAAGTAATGTTTGTTAGCGGTAAAAATGTTGGACAAAATAGTTAATTGGGAATTATAGTTGTGACCTAATATTTTTAAATTTCAGATGGAAGCACAACCCTTGTCCAATATTGATGGCTACAATCTCTTTGTCCAAAATTTCTCTAACAATTTTTATCATCTAAATATTGTCGATCCTGACAATGTATTGCATCATTTTGAAGGAATTTACTCTAGCCCCCAGGCTGCAATTGAAAAAGGCAAGTCTGTGATCCAAAATTTCAAATTCTGGCGTGAAAAAACTAGCCGCAAGCCATAGCAAGATGCTTCACATTATAAGTATGCCCTCTTGGTAAAATCTGTGACTTTGGTTGAGATATTTTTTAAGCTCATCCCACCTCATTTATGGGTGGGATTTTATGTTGATTGTTAATCGTTAATTGGGAAATTGCACTGATAGCAACCGAAGCTTCTTCTCATCTCCCGATCTCTCTATCTCCCCATCACTCGATTTGGATCATGCTTTTTGAGATTTCAGATCAAATTATTAATGATTAGTCAAATCTCTCACATCAGCAACTTCGCCCTTAACTGCTGCGGCAACCACCATTGCGGGACTCATTAACAAGGTTCTACCTGTAGAAGAACCTTGACGACCTTTAAAATTGCGGTTAGAAGAAGAAGCGCTAATTTGCTCTCCTTGCAATTTATCAGGATTCATCGCCAGACACATAGAACAACCAGGTTCGCGCCATTCAAATCCTGCCTGCTCAAATATCTGATCCAGACCTTCTGCTTCTGCTGCTTGTTTCACCCTTTCTGAACCAGGAACCACAAAGGCTTTGACTGCCGATGCCACATGATGTCCTTGAGCAACCTTTGCCGCTTCTCTAAGATCGCTAATTCTGCCATTGGTACAGCTACCAATAAAACAGACATCTATTTTGGTTCCCTTAAGAGGTTGACCTGGAGTTAGCTTCATATAATTATAGGCTTCAATCGCGATCGCGCGATCGCTTTCTGGTAGTTCTTCAGCAACAGGAATATTTTCGCTAATTCCCAATCCCTGTCCTGGGGTAATGCCCCAAGTTACCGTAGGTTCAATCTCAGCGGCATCAAACTTAACTACGTCATCATAAATAGCGTCATCATCACTGCGAATACTACTCCACCACTCAACAGCTCTATCCCAAGCTTCACCTTGAGGCGTCTCATCTCGCCCTTTCAAATAGGCAAAAGTAGTTTCATCGGGGTTTACATAACCGCACCGCGCCCCCCCTTCAATGGACATGTTACAAACAGTCATGCGTTCTTCCATACTCATAGCTTCAAAAGTGGAACCAGCAAATTCATAGGCATAA
>JBCCDL010000057.1:0-14529 GCA_039030815.1 Cyanobacteria bacterium P01_A01_bin.83
CTGCATTGATCAAAAAGTCAACACAAAAAGGAATTGATAAATACCTGTTTATTAGACTAACTAATTAAAAGGGACTTAGATCACGATTACTATAATTGAGCCCCATGAATTCAATTTTCTTAATATTAAGTGAGCGTATTGGTAAGGCGATCTCGACTGTTCCTAGTTTTGCTAACATTCAAGACTTATGTTTGATAATTAGCGTTTATATATTGTTTACCTTAGCTTGGGGCTGGCAAGGGGGTTTTTTACATTGGCAACCGCAATCAGGCAAGATTATCTTTAAGGTCATGCTAACATCCTTGATCGCCCCTGCAATTTTAGAAGAATTAGTTTTTCGAGTTTTACTCTTGCCTTACCCTAACCCAAGTATTTCCTTAGAGTCTTACTCTATCTGGTCTTTATTTAGTTTAGGCTTGTTTATTATTTATCATCCCCTCAATGCCATAACTTTTTTTCCCCAGGGTAGGTCAGTTTTCTTTCGTCCAGTATTTCTGATTTTAGCGGCAGCACTGGGTATAGTTTGTACAATTACATATTGGCAAACAGGTTCACTATGGCTACCAGTTATAATTCACTGGATAGTAGTAGTTTTATGGTTGTTATGTTTTGGTGGATTGTCGCAAATAGCAAGTCACGAATGATTTTGTTCAAATCGCTTTTAATCCAGCTCAACAATATTTTGCAGAGTAGGTTGAATGGCGATTGCGAAGCTAGCCGTAGGCATCGCTCAGAATTTCCAAAACTAAATCAAAAATCCAGTGTAACCTACCAATTTTAAAAAAGGCGATAAGCCTAGGGCATGACTTCGCTACGCAAAACACACCCAATTCCCTTTTTTCCTCGCAAAAATCAATTGTAAATCTGTCTCACATAGACTGCTATGACATGATTACTTTGCAGCCAGGAAGCGATATTGCTTATGGGCGTTTGATTGCTGCTAGTCCTGGGGATTTGTTGAGGTTGTTGGGGGGATTATTACGGAAGCGGGAATTTAGTAGTTAGGACTATATTGGCAGAGAATAACCAATAGGCTAATGATAGCCATTAATTTTCAAATGATAGATTTGAGCCTTACTTCGGAAAACTAATAAATTATTTAGTAAAAAATGGCAACTGCGAGCAAAGCAAAAGATAATGCAGAAGGATGGAAATTGCTTTTTGATGGTCTTCACCTAAAAGAAAGCCTTGAGAACGATGGTCACGTCACCTTAACAGCAGAAGAAATCAAAGAAATTTCTGGACGTGAACCACGATTAATGTGCAAATTCGATTCAAAAGATAGCCGCCCACAAATTCTAAAACAAAACAATTGCACCATACTTCCTATACAAAATGGTGTTTACAAAATCGTCTCTGGGGATGGATATGCATCGACTAATTCTCAAGATTGTCCGATTGAAAAATTCGATCCCAGTCGTTTACATAAATTTCAAACCTTGCCTTCTGCATTTCGTTCTGAATCCCAAGTTATTGATGCTGCCCATGCTTCAGGATTACTATCTTCATTTTTGGGTGACAATGACTTAATTTTGACCATAAGAGGCAGGCTCAGAAGTCCTCGATTTGGATTTTCTTTCCAATCGACAAAAGGACTTTTGCCTATTGAAGTACAGGGAGTACAAATAGAAGTAGATTCTGGTTTTGAAGGAGATGCAGTATATCTTGTAGAAGCAAAAATGGGCGATAGAGAAGATTTTCACCTCCGCCAGATTTATTATCCTTACAGAATGTGGAGAGAAACAATAACTAATAAGCCAATCAAGCCCGTTTTTCTTACTTACTCGAATGGCATATTTGCACTATATTTATACTCTTTTGCCGAAGATACAAACTACCATTCAGTAAGACTTGATAAAGTCCGAAAATTTACTTTTGAACAGAATCCAAGTCAAATCACATTGAGAGAAATTATTGATGAAATCACTCCACATCGTCAAGAACCAACAAACTTTCCATTTCCCCAAGCAGATAACATCCTCAAGGTTCGAGATACTATTGATTTAATCGCAAGTGGATTCACTACGAGAGATTCTCTTGCCGAATATTGGACAATAGATTCAAGACAAGGTGATTACTATGCCAATGCAGCAGCTTTTTTGGGTTTTGTTGAGAGAAGTAATGGTGAATGGAAACTAACAAATGAAGGATTTAATTTTCGTAATAGTGCGCCTTCAGTCAGAAGTATTCAATTAGCACAAAGTCTTTTTGCTCATCCCGTATTTCACAAAGCAATGAAAATTTATTTTGAAACTAATGATTATCCGAGTAAAGAGCAAGTTGGTGAAATAATTCAAGAATTTACTACACTTAAAGGAACAACACCAACACGACGAGCAAGAACCGTTTTGGCGTGGTTAAAAGCCTTAAAATTAAGCTTTGAACAAGAAATACTCGCTCCTCAGTAGTTTGTGACTATTACTTCTTTGATTTTGCCTCTTTTATCACCTTTTGAATTTATGGCTCTTGTAGCATCAACAAAAGATATATGAAAATTTTGATAAAGATCCAAAATTAAAGGTGCAGAAGAATTAGAAACCATAAATTTGATTCCTTTACGATCTAAAGATACACAAAAATCTCGCAAGTTTTCTTGCATATTATTACCAAATCTTTCCTTGGTGTAACTGGTAAAATTTGATGTTGGATTTAAAGGTGCGTAGGGAGGATCGAAATAGACAAAATCGCCTTTTTGGACATCCTGTTCTATCAAATCAAATGAACCAAATACTATTTTAGTTTCTTTTAAGACTTTGCTACATTCTCGAAGATTGAGAGCATCAACAAGCTTAGGATTTTTATAACGACCAAATGGTACATTAAAATGTCCTTTAGAATTAACTCTATATAATCCGTTAAAACAAGATTTGTTCAAAGCAACTAGACGACTTGCTTTTTGGACTGGCGACCAATTTTTAAATTCAGGAGTTCGATCGACATTTCTAAGTTTGTAATAATAATCTTTGTCATAAATATGTTTTTTAAGATCTTCAATTAAGGATTCAACATCTGACTTAATTACCTGATAAGCATTGATTAACTCTGGATTAACATCAGAGATATAACCTTGACGCGGAGTTACTTGAAAAAACAATGCTCCTCCCCCAATAAATGGTTCAAAGTATTTATTATATTTTCTAGGCATTCTTTCTAATAAATATGGCAAAAGCTGCGTTTTGCCACCTGCCCATTTGACAAATGGTTTCGGGCTAAGTAATTTATTAGAGCTAACAATAGATTCCAAAATATTTTTACTCCTACTATAAAGGATTTTGTTTTAATGTTTCTATATCTTGTTTGTATTCGTCTGGGAAAAAAAAAGTTACTTTGTTTTGAATTAAATAATTAAAAATAGGCTCATTTTTATCTTCTTCATGAAAATCTACAGCATATAATCCCCAAAAATCATTAATTAATGGATCGATCACTCCAAAAATAAATTCTAGATTTCTGTCCGATAGATATGTCCGATCATATGGGGATGCAAAATGTTGAATACCATTTCTTAGTTTTCCAAATTCTCGATATAGCTCAACATTCTTTATTCGATATCCTGTAGTAGCCCACAATCTTTCAGGAAGCTCTTGATATTGAATTGTTTTTCCTGATTCAACTAAAGCTCTAAGATCTAGAAGTTGATCGTTTACTTTAGTTGATTTAGGCAATTGATCGAATATCAATAATGGATGTTCTTTAGCAATACACGCTTTAATAAGAATTTCACAAGCATGAGCAGCTTGTAGAATAGCTAAATCTCCCCAAAAACTATTTGTGTAATTGAAGAAAACAGTATGCTGTATTGCATGAGCTAATGCTGCAAGACCAAGTTCTTTCATATGTTCGGAGACACCACGTAAATCTTCATGCATTATTTTTTTGCTAAGCCTTGATTTAGTAGAACTTTAAACTAACTTATAGGTTAATCGCAGAAACCGATTTTTAACATTTCTGTTCCATCTTTCACAGATAAACTTGAATCATCAAACGAGAAGTATTGCGCATGTAACTCCGCAACGCACTGAATCGCTTTTCCCTCAATCAAACCTACCTAGATGCAGGTTATCCTGCTGAATTTCCACGGCAACCTATTCAAACTACCCACGGAACCAAGAGCGATCGCTGCTGAGTTCTTAGCATGGCAACTGATGAATCAACACCACTTAAGTTTTACCCCAGCTCAATAATTTTGCCAGTCCTAGCAGATTCCTCTGCGGCATTGGCTACCTGCAAAGCATAAAGGCTAGCTTGAGGTTGAATATAGAGAGGCTTTTGGCTAAATAAATGGTCTAAAACCATCTTCGTATCTTGAGCAAATAAACCGCGACGGGGAGTAACAGGAATTTCTTGTTCTTCTCCTTCTAAGATCAAAGTTCCTTGTTGACCTTTAAAGATAATTTTTCCTAATTCGCCATAGATTTCCAGAGTGCGATCGCTTTGCCAGAAAATATCTCCTTTGCCGTAAGTAATTCTGGCGGTAACTCCGTTACGGAAATTGAGCTGGGCATTACAAAAGCAAGCGGTAAAATAATCAGAATCAACAGCATGCCAATAACGGTTATCGCAAGTAACATTTGTTACTTTGCCAAACAAGTCTGTAAGACGATGAACCCTTGATAGTGCTGCGGCAAGAGGAAAACCAAACATAGCTCGGTGATATTTCCAACTTTGGGATACAGGATGCTGTGGAGCGATTGTACTGTATGCCGCATGAAACACCTTGCCAATTGCGGGTAAGTGCTGCTTAACCGCCTGATGTAAGCCGCCAATAATTTCGATATGCTCTACATGAAGTAACTTCTGCTTAGTTGCTGCCAGCTCAATTACCTCTGCTGCCAGTTGAGCATCTAAAGCTAGAGGATATTCAATAACTACATGCTTGCCAGCTAAGATCGCAGCTTTGGCGATCGCACCACAGCCTTGATTGATCGTACAAATAAAGATTAAATCGAGCTGAGGCAAATTAACTAACCTAGTCCAAGAATCCACTGCATCCACCTCATGTGTGGCACAAAATTCTCGCAGTTTTTCAGGGGTATTGCCTGTGGCTACCACTAACTCTGATCTAGAATCGGACTTGATAGCCTCAGCTCTTTTGCTGGCAGCATATCCAGTACCTACTATGCCAACTTTAAGGGGAGTAGTCTGATTGATTAACATTTAGAAAAAAATAGGGTTTGAAATACTTGTAAGGACAAATCATCAATCATTGATATAACTATAATTAATAATTATTTTTGTGAAAAATCTAGCAACATAGTTTGTATTTTTATGCTTTAATTGATCCCGTTGTTTGGTTGTTTTGAGCAACCCGCAAAAATTCATCCTGGATCGATATTACCTCTAGCCTATACATAAGAAAAACTTATTTTAAGATAGATTAAAAATTTCATTGCTAATGCCCCATCAATAATTAGTACTTTTCCTTTAGTATCAAAAATGATGCTTGAGAGGTAAGAAAAAATTGTTCAAAATGTAATGAACAAAATGCTTCTGCTCTCAACGTACGAATCGATATATCACAATCAATAAAAAGGAAAAACATACATGGCCAGTTATAACGTTACTCTTAAATCGCCTGAAAGCGAACAAACTATTGAAGTACCAGATGATGAGTACATCTTAGACGTTGCCGAAGAACAAGGTTTGGATTTACCTTACTCTTGTCGTGCTGGAGCTTGCTCTACATGTGCTGGTAAACTTGAATCTGGTACTGTAGACCAATCCGATCAGTCTTTTCTTGATGACGACCAGATTGAAGCTGGATATGTTCTTACTTGTGTGGCATATCCTAGTTCTGATTGCACAATTGTTACTCACCAAGAAGAAGAGCTTTACTAAGCAATTAGAAAAGCTGCGGTTGAGGCATTTTTAAATGTAGAATGTCTCAACTTAAATATTTTTAGCCGTTTAAGCTTTATAAGGTTCGCTTTTCTAAACGTCCTATTGTTTCTTGAGCCAAATGTTTTACTTCTCGCTCTAAGAAAAAGTTGAGAAATGTTCTAATTGCCGAAATGGCAGCTAGTTTCCCTACCGACTCCCAACTAGGAGAAACTGCTGTAGCAACAATATCAGCGGCTAATAAAAATTCTAAAGACAAGGCTAAGGCTATTCCCAAATCTAATCTAACCTGGCAAAGTTTTCTCTCACGATCCATTCTCAGATCACGAAAGATTAATTGTCGCACCGCTTTAATAATTGCCAGGACTAGAATTATGATTGCAATCCCTTCAATAATTATCTTAAATAGTATCGCTGTCTCCAATAGTAATCCTTCTGCCAAATGATTAAATTTGACAATGAGGCTATCTGCATCCATCCGTGTCGGTTCGCCAGCGATCGCAAAGTAGAACCAGAACATAGTATTAAATTCCAACATCATAGATTATTGTAAGTACAAGCTCGGGTCGAAGCAATCATACTACTTTTCTTTTAAATATTTGTTAAACGTTGCTGAATTGCTGAGGGATATTGAGCTGATAACAACGCATCTGTGGAAAATCCTGCTTAATTAAGGCGATCGCTTTTAACTGACTTGTTTTGTCCCGAGCAATCAATTGCGCTGTGCCATCACCCTGTGAGCCTACGCCCTTCCCCCCATATATAAAGGGCTGTAAGGATGGATATTTTAGTAGCTGGTGCAGAATAGGGGCATTTAACTGTCGGGGACAGGCAGGAATAAGATAGCGGTCAAAATAAGCCTGAGCAAAACCCATAAGAGTTCCCAGTGCCGCAGCATCCCCCCGTTCTAATGCCACAACCGCCTGTTGTACTAACTGGGCGTTAATTGTACCTAGATAGTGCTGGACTTTTTCCGCAATCTGACTTTTAGCAACAGGATAACAGCGATGCAGTTGCGCTAATATCTCTTGAGTATCTTTTGCTCCAGCCAAATCGACGATAATCAAGTATAAATCTTGCCCAACGCTTAAAGTTTGTGTAGTATAGCGATCGCCATCAAAGCTCATCTTGATCGGTTGTTTACCATAGGCACAGGCTTGATCTAACCTACCGCACTGGCTAGGAGTAGTTCTTTCGCCCCAATAGGCTAATTCCATTTCCTCTGAGATACTTAAGCCCAATTGATAAATCTGATTAAAAGCACGAGCAACTAAGACGCAGATTGCGGCACTAGAAGACAATCCTTTTCGCAGCGGTAAATCCATGCGGTAGTTTTCTATTGCCAGTCCACCAACTTGATAGCGAGTTAAAGCTTGATAGGCGACTCCTGCTACATAACTGTAAAAATTGTTGGTCTGTGCCATTTCTAATAACAGAGACTGATCCATTGCCAGTTCCAATATTCGGTCACTATGAATTGTCTGAATCACTAAATTAGAATTAGCCTCGGCGCGGGCATAAATTCCCTGATCCGTCCCGACCAAAATGGCGTAACCAGGGTCAATCTGAGAATTATGCTGTCGAAATGCTCCTGCCCAATCACTATGCTCTCCAAATAAACAAAGACGACCAGAAACAAAAAAGTTCATATCTTCTAATTAATTCGTAATATTTTAGTCTTGAGACATAAAACATTTCACCAATCTTGTTAGAATGTTGATTCGTAACCTTACAGCAGTTGTGGTTAGATTAAAGTTTACGCCAAAACAGTCATAAAACTGATGGCGACTAATTTTTATAGATTGAAAACTAAATAGCGAGTTCAATAAATTAACTTAAAAGCGGAAACAGACAGAATGCACGAACATCGGAGATATTGTTGGCTAAGGAGCAAGTCACCATTGAGGTCTACTTCCCAACCACTAAGCAAATCTTTGACTGATAGATTTCTCAACAATAACAATCCAATTTCTCGAACTACTGGTAAGATTTTAACCACCTTAAGCGCTACATTTATTAGCTGTTCAAGTTTGCTAATACCATTACAATCCGCATCAGCCGCTGAAGGGCCCTACTGTCAGTTTACCAACGCAGAAGTTGAGGCGAAGGAAAAATTACGACCAGCATCTTTAAATAATCAATCCGCATCAGCCGCATATGATGCCATTATTCAAAGCCATCGGGAACTGCTCCAGCTTTGTCGTAGTCAAACTTGGCCTGAAGAACAAGCAATTTGGTTGCGTCTCTATCCTTGCGATGTACAACCAGGCTCAATCGATTATGTTTTAGATCGCATTGTCAATTTAGGCTATAACAAAATACATCTAGAAGTTTTCTACGACAGTCAGGTTCTATTACCTCCTAACGATAATCCTACACCTTGGACAGCGGTTGTGCGATCGCCCGATCAGCAAAATGCAGATTTACTTAGACAAGCGATTGATAAGGCACATCAAAGGGGTTTAAAGGTCTATGCTTGGCTATTTACCATGAATTTTGGCTATACCTATGCCCAGCGCCCAGATCGTCAGTCAGCGCTGGCTCGTAATGGCGCTGGTCAAGATAGCTTAACTTATGTTCATGACCGCGCCCAAGCCTTTATTGATCCATATTCCCCCCAGGCGCAGAATGATTACTACAATCTGGTTCAAGAAGTTCTTGAGCGTCGACCTGACGGTGTTTTGTTTGATTATGTTCGCTATCCTCGCGGTGTGGGTCAACAGTCTTATGTTGACGAGGTTAAAGATCTCTGGATTTATGGCAAGTCGTCCCTGAATGCTTTATATCAGCGCGCCCGTAATCAGAAAGGGTTAGCGTTAATCAAAAAATATTTGGAGACAGGTAATTTAACTGTACAAGATATTGAAAATAGCGATCGCACCTATCCAGATGAAAGTCATCCTAAATGGCAGGGAAGTAGAGATAACCTCAAGGATAAAGGTACTATCTCCGCTCGTCATCGCCTTTTACGGCAAGATCTCTGGTTTTTTGCCGTTGCCCATGCGGCTCAAGGTGTAATTGACTTTCTTTCTTTTGCTGCCAAACCCGTTCAAGAGCAACAGCTTCCTGTGGGAGCGGTATTTTTTCCCGATGCTAATCGCTTAGTTGGAGGAGCTGGATTTGATTCGCGTCTCCAAGCTTGGGATAAGTTCCCCAAGACTTTTGAATGGCACCCCATGGCTTATGCTATTTGTCAGGAGTCAACCGATTGTATCGTTGACCAGGTACAGGAAGTTTTGGCGATCGCATCTGACACTACTTTTGTAGCCCCTGCTTTAGCGGGTGCTTGGGGCAAGGAATATCGCCAGCATCTTCCTTTGGAAACTCAAATAGAAGCTCTGCGTAAAGCAACTCCTGAGATAAATTCCATCAGTCACTTTAGTTATGCTTGGCAAGAACCAGAGCTGGATCGTCGTCGAAAATCCTGTGATTTTAAATAAAATCTTGGATTAGTGGCTAATATCTGCTATCATAAAAAGCGTTGCAAATTTGCGGATGTGGCGGAATTGGTAGACGCACTAGATTTAGGTTCTAGCGTTTTCGGACGTGAAGGTTCAAGTCCTTTCATCCGCATGCCTTCGGCTTTACAATAGTCGGATAAAGACTAAGAGCAAAGTTCAAAGCTTCTCGACCCCGTAGTAGGAAAGGGGAAGCTGAGGTACAAAATAACTTCAAACTTATCTGAACAAGTCGGCTAAATTAAGTGTTGCAGGATGCAATATCAGTAATCAAGCTTACTTGGCACTTTTCTCGTGAAAGATGTCTCTAATCTCTTGCCACAATTCGGATAATAACTGTTTAACCTGTTTTTCTTTACGAGCTACTGCTCCTCCTGTGGCACCTAGTTTTTCCTCGAACTTGGCTCGTTTACGTTTTACAGGTTCAGTAAATACTTCTGGATCTTCTTTTGCTTGGTCATACCAAACCTTAGCAGTTTCTAAATATTTGCCTACCTCTCCATACTGTTCACCATAGCGATTAGCTAAATTTGCCTGTAAGATTGCAGTCTGAGCTTTGAGTCGTGCATAGTGTTTTTGTAAAATAGCAAACTCTTCACTACTACTGATTTTATTTAGTGCTTCGGCAACCGCTGTTTTTATTTGGTCGGGTTGAGCGTCGCTATTAATTTTGACTTCTGATAGTGTTTCGTCGATTTCTTTCTGTAGCTCTTCCTCGTCTTTTACTACCTGTGCCTCCAAAGTAGTAATTTCTGATTGAGTTTGAGCAATTTTCTGCTTTTTAGCTTCGCTAATACCGTCGATCGCTCCCTGGATCGAAGCCGTAACCTCTTCTTTTACTCCCTCCCCCGTTTCTTTAACCGTTTCCGTCACAGCCGCGATCGCATCTTGAACTAATTCTACTACCTCACTGCGACCTTCTTTTACTTCGGTAACAGCTTCGGCGATTGCTTTTTTGATAATTTCGCGGATTTTTTCAGTTTTTAAAGTTCCAGTCTCTTTTGCCTGCTGCAAGTCAGCAATAATTCTTTCTTTTGGTGAGTCTGACATAACTCTATTTCTCCTATAAGCTATTAACTTGAATTAATCGTCAACAACGCGATTAGACAAAGGCTATTTTGTTCGCCCCATGTTGAGCGTGCCCCGCTTTTCGCGTTCAAGTTTGATCTTATTTTTATCTTAAGATTATCAAGAGTGACTTTACACCTACCCTTCGGTAGAAAAAACCCACACCCCTTCGTAAGGATGAAGAATAGAGGAGCAAAAATAAGTCATCAAAGATCATCAATAGATAACTGCTCTCAATCTTCTCAAAAGAGGTAGTACTTAAAAACTGATGTTATAAAGTATAAAGTCTTGAAACATTTAATTATTAATATTACTAGTACTTAACTCTATGTCTATTATTGAGAAAATCAAACCCGCAGGCAGAGCAGATGTGATTATTTATGTACCCTACTATTCAAAAAATAAACATAGCTGGCTACCTCAGGCGATCGCTCTTTACCGAGAAGCGTCTTTAGAAGGAGAGCGTCAGATTGAGGGAGGAGAGAGTATTCCCTTCGTTGCCAGTTGGTATGTATCTAAGTTGCCATCAGAGTTGACTCGTTGTCGTCTACAATTTGATGGACAGGCTGAATTGAGTTATGAGGTAACTTTGTCTAACTCAGAGTTTATTGATTACTTGATTGATGTCATCATGAATTTTAAGCATACAAACACAACAGACTTTCCCAGAGGTTTCTATCGAAAACTGTTGCGTTTTGAATAAAATCAACTAAACAAGATTAACAAGGAGTGTGGGCGTGGCTACATCTACCAAATATTTACTAATAGCTTCAACCGAAGCCTACTGTGGTAAATCAGCAACAATTCTCGGCTTGAGTCATCTGGCTCAATCAAAAGAAATTTCCATAGGTTATGGTCAACCTTTAGCAGTTGATTTTGCTCAGAGTCGAGAGTCCGCTGCCGCAGAAGATGGTAAGTTTTTAGCCAATACCTTAGGATTATCCCCAACTCAAGCCAAACCACCTATGCTCAGTCTAGAGCGTAATCTAATCAACCAGCGTCTTCAGGGAAATGATAGTTTAGACTATGTTGAGTCGGTTAGAGAATATGTCAAGCAGATTGAAGGGGATTTGGTATTTTTAGAGGGACCAAGTAACCTTTGGGAAGGTAGTATCTTTAACCTTTCCGTCCCAGAAATTGCCGAAGCGGTAGATGCTTCAATTGTATTAGTAGCACGCTATCATCCTCACCTGTTGGTCAGTAGTTTGATGACCGCCAAGAAGTTTTTGGGCGATCGCTTGTTAGGGATTGTCATCAATGATATTCCCTCAGCAGAATTCACCACTGCTTCGAACATTATTAAGCTTTATTTAGAAAATCTAGAGATTCCTATTTTAGGGATGATCCCCAAAGACCGTATTCTCAATAGTGTTAGCGTTAGAGAAATCGCCAGAAGACTTGATGCCGAAGTCTTATGTTGCCAAGAGCATTTAGACTGGATGATCGAAAGTCTAAGTATTGGAGCGATGAACGTCAATTCGGCATTAGGCTACTTCCGCCAGCGTGAAAACATGGCAGTAGTCACAGGTGGCGATCGAGCTGAATTGCAGATGGCTGCTTTGGAAACTTCTACTCATTGCCTGATTCTTACTGGTCATATTCCCCCCAAAGAACTAATTATTGAACGGGCAGAAAGCCTAGAAATTCCCATTCTTTCAGTCGATACAGATACCCTAACTACAGTAGAGGTAATTGATGGTGCTTTTGGCAAGGTTCCGCTGCGAGAAGAGATCAAAGTCCGTCAAATTAAGCGTTTGATGCAGCAAAATTTTGATATTGATCGATTGCTTAAGTACTTGGGGTTAGAAGTAGTAAAATCAGTTTAGTTCAACAATAAAAAATAATAGATTGCGGAATTCTTTCTGATGACGATCAATTTAAAAGTGCCAAGTATTGTATGTGATGGTTGCGTAACCACAATTAAGGATGCGATCCTGACTGCCGAACCAAAGGCTAAGGTTGATATAGATTTAGGTACAAAACAAGTGAGTGTCGATACAGAGGCTTCTGAGGCTTCAATTAGACAAGTGATTACCGCCGTAGGGCATGAAGTAGAGTAATCAGTCAACAGTTAACAGTCAACAGTTAACAATCAACAACTATCATTGAATTTGGATTAGGTAGGAATAGTACTCAAAAAATTGCAACGCCGCTTATTTACTAAAGTTAGTTGTCTTAGCTTATTGCTATTGGATTCTATTCCCTATCTAAGCCATGGTTGATTTAAGATCAGTCTGTTATGACGCTCCTTATCTATAGCGTTAAGGACTGAGATCAGAAATGTTACTACCTGCTACCCTCTACCTACTACCTGCGAACCTATAACCTAAATACGTCCTAATCTAACTTTGTACGACTATTAGGTTAATAGACTTGTCGGGAAACAAAAGTTTAAACGTTTGAAAAGCTTATCGTATAAGGATTAGAAGTGTTTGCAGTTAAAAGTCGCTGAATCCCCCGATAGATAAGGGTTTAGTCCATTTTTTTGAGTTAATTCCCAACAAGTCTAATCAATTTTATTTAGCACTGTATCTCTTCCATTTTGATGGAGAATTAGCTGGGAAACTTGCTCCTTATCATCAGTAATGAAAGTCAGTTGAGCATCTACTACCTTTAGAAAAAACTTGGTTAGCGATTCTGGGAAAATTTCCACAATGTCTTGCCCTGTCAATTGAGTGTAGATGCGTTGCGAATCAGTTGTAACTGTCAAGACAAAATCTTGAACTTCTGGAGGTAGGGATGAAGAAGATTCAAATTTGTATTGTCCGACATAATTCTTGTAAATAGCAGGATCGATTTTAATAGTCTCTCGTTGTTTTGGAAACTCATAAGGTTCGCCAAAAATAATGGCAGTTAAGTCTTGTTCTATCTTCGATATTGAAGATGTCATAAGATTGCTCAAAACTATGATAGTGATTTGCTCGTGGGGATATCGAGCGAAATGAGTCACAAAGCCATCAATACCTCCATTATGAGATACGCGATGACGATTATATAAAGTGTCGATTATCCAGCCATAGCCGTAGTAAATTGCCTCGTTTTCGTCATCGCTAGGAACCTTAATGGTCTGAGCGAACATAGCATCGAGTGAAGCCTGACTTAGTATTGCGTTAGCATTAAATGATCTCGACCATTTATTAAGATCCTCCACAGTAGAATAAAGCGCACCTGCACCTGCTGGTAGTGACATATCTATAAAGTCGGCATTTTGATATTCTTCCCCCGTGAAAATATAGCCAGCAGCGCGATTAGGTAAGATACTTTCGTGGCTATCGTAACCAGAATTAGTCATGCCTAACGGTTCAAAAATATTAATCTGCAAGTAATCAGCATAAGAAATATTTGAGACAGTTTCGATTACCTTAGTTAAAACTACATAGCCAGAATTACTATAGTTAAAGCGATCTCCTGGAGTAAAATCTAAGGGGCGATTACTAAACCAAGCTATCAATTCATCCAGGGTTATCGCGGTTCTTTTTTGGGACTTGAAATCTTCAAAACTGGTGTAGTTAGGAATACCTGCTGTGTGGTTGAGTAATTGATGGATCGTAATTTGTTCTCCTTGAGGATATTCGGGTAGATAAGTTGCTAAGGAATTGTTTACGTTCAGCAATTGTTGCTCCTGAAGTTTGAGGATTGCTGCTGCGGTAAACTGCTTGGTAATAGAACCCAGGCGAAACTTAGTCTGCGGCGTGTTGGGGATACTATGTTCTAAATTCGCCATACTATATCCTTTACTCAACAACACTTCTTTCCCACGACTAACCAGCACCGAACCCATGAAGTAGTTAGTTGATAAATATGCCTGCAAATATGTTTCTAGCTCTTGGGTAAGCGCAACTGAATCGCGGTGGGTATTATTTGGTTTGGTCATGACCTTTATTAAATTATTAAATCTATGATTCACGAAATGCTACATGGGGACAAGTACATATTTTCTGACGGTTTCTATTTGAAATGACTATAGGTTAACGTGAGTTCGGGTTAACGAGATTAGTCGGTACGTGGTAGCTATTAGCTCTTAGCCTTTGAAAGATCATTCAATCCTCTAAACTAAAAACTAGATTAGGAACAACTGTTTAAACAATTGCCTGTCTAGCAAGGATTTAGACTTATCCCGAACTCGCGTTATGTTAATGAAAAAACCTAAATTTAAGTATTGGAA
>JBCCDL010000058.1:0-14456 GCA_039030815.1 Cyanobacteria bacterium P01_A01_bin.83
AAGAATAAATAGAGATATGATCGCGCATACCAAGATGAAAAAATTAAAACAACTTCTAACACTTATTACTTATTACTTATTACTCATTACTTAAAAGCGATTGACCCTAAACACACACCCTTAACTTGTCACCAATGATGTGACCTTGATCCCAATTGAACAATATGGGATCTAGAAATCAGGCGATCGCTTTATGGAATAGTTAATCTTTAGTTAGAGTTTAAGCTTTAAATCATCTTCAATGGTTAAGGGGCTTTCTGTCAGACCTCGATCAGGTCAAGCATACCTGAGCCGAGTTTAACTTAAGGGATCTCGTAGGTGCTTCTAAATATATCGCTCCTGCTCCGTTACGATTGAGGATAGGGACACTCGGGCAGAAGTTGTAAAGTAAGCAATCGTATCAAGTTAGCCCAATAAAATAAATTCAACACATTTGGTTCACTCCATTAAAAACGAGTAAACCAAACCTAATAATTCTGATTCGATTGGTGTTGAAGAACGGGCTTCAATAATAGACATAAATTTACCTCCTAGATGGGCTAGTTGCTCATGAGGAGGATCTTCAGTATTAAAATTGACCAAATATATTGTAACTGTTGTATCGTTAGCTTTAGCGATCGCCTGAAACGTAGTTTTAAGCTCTAGAATATCTTCAGATATTGCCAATCTTTCTTTGATCGTGGGAATTAAGCCTTCTGGATATTCAACAACTTACTCTTCATCAATATTAGTCTCAACTATTTTTGACTCTGAAGGGAAGCTATCAAAATGACAAACAGATCCATTCAAGGCGAAAAACAGTAGTCGCGCACAGGTAGGGTGCTGATGATACATAATGAAACGGTTGTTTTCCACAATTTCACCTTTACTAAGCTGCTTAATTTATGGCAGTTTTTAAATTAATGTTGTTATAGATTATTCAACAACTAAAATTAAAGATTGCTTTTATAAGCTTTTCTTAATAATAGAGCAAGGTTGATTTTCTCGTTGATGGAACTGATTTAATTAAAATCTATTAACAGTAACAAATAGAACTGTTTTGTTTAAATTAGGATTGTTAAATAAAGTATTTAAACTTGTGAACAAGAGCCAATAAGTGGGTAGGTGAAATTAAATATAAAATAGCTGTGGCAGGGGTTAGGGTGTAGGGTGTAGGGGTCAGGTCAAAGATTGACTACTTGGGTTTTATAAATTATTCTGCCTACCTACTTACTCTTATTTGCGATCGCATTATAATTGCCAAGTAACGCTGGCAATTGCTCAATCTTCATCAGACTGAGGGAAGATCACAAAAATTTTAGAATAAGTAAGATAGTGATTTCATAGATTTTTCTTAATCAGCATTAAAAAAACTTCCCGATCATTGATCGGGAAGTTTTACAGTGGAATCGGCATTAGATTGATGAACTCTAACCTGATAACCTATTACTGTATGTCAGATGTTGTCGGGTTGTTTAGCCAAGAGTATCTTTAAGGCGATCGCTTACTCGTAAGGCATTAGCTATAATGGTTAGAGTGGGGTTGACTGCTCCCATACTGGGAAAGAAACTACCATCAACTACATAAAGATTGTCTACATCATGGGTGCGACAGTTGAGGTCGAGAACGTTGGTTTTAGGGTCGGAACCAAACTTACAGGTTCCTACCTGATGCCAGACAGCGGATAAGGGTACTTGTGTCACCATAAACATAAAGAAGC
This sequence comes from Cyanobacteria bacterium P01_A01_bin.83, assembly GCA_039030815.1. Taxonomy (GTDB): domain Bacteria; phylum Cyanobacteriota; class Cyanobacteriia; order Cyanobacteriales; family Xenococcaceae; genus Waterburya. Next base: position 1,700 of record JBCCDL010000058.1, read on the forward strand.
CAATTTTACGCAGATAACCCTGCCACATATTGACAAAATCTTGATGAGTTTTGACATTGTTAGGGGTAAAGTCTACTTTGATTTGACCTTCATTGGTTAGAGTGACGCGGTTATCAGGATCGGGCAAATCTTCGCTAGTCAACCACCAGTCAACAGCGTGTTCGGCTACATACTCCAAAGTTTCTTTAGGTACGGAGTCGGGAGCAAAAACCGCTAGTCTGTTCCATTTAGACTTGCCTGTCATCTGAATTTGCCCCAGGGGATATTTATGTTCGTCACTGCCGAAATAAAAATCATTAAAGCCTAGGGTTTTCTGAAATTTGGTCGGGTTTGGTTTATCAGCCACAGCCACAATTGCCGAATGGTTGTGTAACATTAAATTGCGTCCCACCATTCCCGATGAGTTGGCTAGTCCTTGGGGATGCTGGTCATTTTTTGATTTTAAGAGTAGTGCCGCAGAATTAATTGAACCCGCAGACAGAATAAAGGTATCAGCCGATAACTGTTCTACTTGACCATCGATGGCAACTTCTACTGCGATAACTTTTTGACCACTGTCGTCAGTAATTAATTTTATTACCTGAGCATTGATCTTCATTTCTACATTGTCATACTCCAATGCAGGTTCGACACAGGCTTTTTGCGCGTCCATCTTGGCATCGATCTTGCAAGGATATGGATCGCAAGTAGCACAACGAATACAGGGGCTATTGTCGGGATCTTCGACATTGCGATCAATTGCTAGGGTCAAATGATGGGGGTGTAAGCCCTGCTGCTTTAGCTCATCTGCTACCTCTTGTAGTCTGGGTTCGTGAGGCATTGCGGGAAAAGGATACTCCGCAGACATAGAGGGTTCGGTAATGTCTTCACCTTTGTTGCCGTGAATTTTAAAGATGCTTTCAGCGCGAGTGTAGTAAGATTCTAGGTCTTGATAGCTTAATTCCCAAGCAGGGGAAACGCCTTCTTGATGTTTGACTTCTCCAAAGTCCTCGGAGCGCATTCTTTGTAAAGCTGCACCATAAACTTTAGTATTACCACCGACGTTATAGAAAGCTTGAGGTCGGAAACCTTCATCGTCTTTATTAAGCCAAGTTTCTTGCACCTGATACTTCCTGCCCTGAAAGATAGCGTCAGGATTCCAGTTATCATCTTCCTTGGGTAAATAACCGCCTCTTTCCAAGATTAAAATTCGTTTTCCTGTTGGTGCTAGGGAATAGGCTACTGTTCCACCACCAGCACCAGCGCCGATAATAATTATGTCGTAATGATTCATTGTGATTATTAATTTAATTATTAATTAATTAGGTTAGTCCAATCGATTGATTCATTTTGTATCCGTTGTGCATCAGGCATTTTTTGTTGACGCATCAATTCGGAAATTGCGGCTAGATCGCGATCGCGATTGATTCCTGCTACTGCCATAACTTGGTTATCCTGGAGATAGAATGCCAAAAATTTATGCTGATCTAAGTCCCCGTCAATTTTGATTTGCGACCACTGTTGTGCATGTCCCACATATCGCAGCTTAAGGTCGTATTGTCCCGACCAAAAGAAGGGAACGATCTGTGATACTGACGCTAATTTGCTTTTGCCCAACATATTGGCGGCGGCAATACGCCCCTGCTGTGCTGCCAAGCGCCAATGTTCAATTCTAGTGGGTTCCGACATCGGTGCATAGGGAAAGCTAGCAATGTCTCCTGCTGCATAAATGTCTTCAATTTCGGTTTGCAGGTATTGATTTACAGAAATACTATGATTTTTATTTAGTTCAATCCCCTGGAGATAGCTAGTATTTGGTTTGACACCAATGCCAACAATAACTAAGTCAGTCGCAATTTGCTCACCATTGTCTAAAATCGCCGACTCTACTCTGTGTTCCCCTTTAAACTCGGTTGCTTTAGTACCAAGTTTAAACGATACACTATGAGCCTCGTGAACTTTTTGGAACATCTTACCTAATTCGGCTCCCAAAATCTTCTTAAAGGGAACATCACTAGGAGAAACAACCGTCACTTCTAGCCCCTGCTGAGTCAAACTAGCAGCGGTTTCCATGCCGATAAAGCTTGATCCAATAACTAGAGCTTTTTTTACCTCGGGAACTGTATCTAAAATTGAATCAACATCTTCTGTTTTACGTACAGTAAAAATATTGTTCAAGTCTCGACCTGGTACATCTAACTTCCTTGCTGTGCCTCCCGTAGCTAACAGTAAAGAATCATATTTTAAAATAGAATTATCAGCAAAAGTAAGAGACTTATTTAGGGCATCTACCTTAGTTACTGCTTGACCCAGACGTAATTCAATACTATATTTTTCGTAAAATTCGCGATCGCGCAGGGTTAAATCATCTGGTTTTGCTTGACCCTGGAGATAGTTTTTACTCAGCTTAGTGCGATCATAGGGTAATGACTCCTCCCCACTAATCAAAACTAGTCTTCCCTGATAACCCTGCTGGCGCAACGCCTCTACAGCATGGATTCCTGCCGCCCCTGCCCCCAGAATGACAAAGGTACGACTATCTAATTTGGCAACATGGTGCGCCATTTCCAAAGTACGCTGTTGAACTAGGGAGTCGGGCAACTTAATTAGTACCTGTTCTCCTTCTACCCTAACCGCAAAAGTCTCCAAAGAATCTAATCCTGGAGGTTCTTGCTGTTGTCCTGCGATCGCATTAAAACAGGCATTGTGCCAAGGACACACAATTCTCTCTCGACAAAGTATTCCCTTGGCTAAAGGTGCGCCATTATGAGTACAAAAGGCACTTACAGCATAAAATTTACCGTCAATTTTCGATAGCAATATTTGAGAGTTTGACACAGCTATTTGCTGCATCTGTCCATTTTGTAAATCGCTTACCTTAGCAATAGCTATTTCTTTCATCTAATCCCAGATATTTGTTACCCAATGCTGCTCGATTACAGTTTTATTATGACGACGATTAAGAGTCATGAATACTATTGTCAAAAATATCCATACTTTTTGGTATCTGACAATAGTATTAAATAATTATTAATAATTTTAATTATCTATCTTGTTTTTCGATATCTTATGACCTTAATTGTCTTTAACTTATCCAATAATCTGTCTATAGTTAGATGTTATTTTCTAAAATCATATAGACAACTATCTTAAGATATAGCAATCCTAAATGATTCACAAAAAAATGATTAATTTGACTACATGGCTTGAACCTACTAGGAGTACTCTTCGAGAAGGCTGAGTCTGACGACTTGCGTATGCTTACGCCTACGTTAATTGACAGCGCTCACTATTCGGATACACGCTCCGAGTCCACGCCTCCTCTCAAATAAGATTGCTATATAGCCATTCTCGTATTAATGAGATACACCTCGGTTGTGCCAGGTAAAAGGTAAAAGGTAAAAGGTAAAGGGTAAAAGGTTTTAACTTTTCTCTCGTTCCGAACGGACGGCTGAAATGTCGCCATGCGATGGCGACATCGCGTCCTCATTAATGTACCTCACTTATTAGAGAAACGCTATATATTTGACTTATTAACAAACTTCTTCTTTGCTTTTTTACTTCTTGTCGATGGCTCTTGCTCCAGAATTACACTAGCAATCAATCTATGACTATCAAAATTTAGTTCGCAAATTAGGTCAGAAACTTTGACTAAGGTTATCTCTTCAATAATTTCACCTAATTCATGCTTCAAAATTCTATTGATGCTAGGACGTACCGCATCAATCATTTTGGTTTCCCCTTTTTGATGCATAATTCGCTCTAAAGGCGTACTAGCATTTTCCGCCATAATGATTAAAAATCTGTTGAACAAAGTACAAGTTGCTTCTTGAGGCAGACAACCTAGCCTTTGGCGATGCCAAGTACAAAACTTTTGAGCAATAGCTCTTTCTATTTGTTTCTGAGTTGGTAATTGAAACTGCGGTATAGTTGGTTGATTTTGGTTTTTTATGTCCATAGACCCCTCTGCCAATAAGTCAGATATAGTTCATAGCAATTTCTATCTTGATGAGAGTAATTATTTATCTTGCCAGACAGATTAACACTGTGAATAGTTTTCTGAGTTATTGAAAATGGTGTATTCGATTAATTTAAAACAATATTAAATAAATATAAATAATTATAAATAAATATCCTAACGTCCAAAGTAAGATCTCAAATCTCTATCCAAAGTAAGATCTCAAATCTCTATCCAAAGTAAGGGTAGAAAAATAGACATACATTGCAAAACTTTGCAACAAATGAACTTTTATCAATTGAAGCGACTTTAGATGCTTAAGAGAATCTAAAATCAAAAAACATTCTGAAGAATATCAAAATTCAACAAAAATTGCTCTTTCTTATCAGATAATAAGCTTGACAGGAAAAGTAAATAGGTTCAATATTCAAATTAATTACAGCCCCTTCTCAGGTGCAAATATATAAATATAGTTATATATTTCCATTATGAGAAAGCGTTATTATCGCTCAACGAGGATACTTCTCATAGATGCATATCTTGACGCATAGTGGCTCCAAAATACATGAACAAATAACAATTTTAATTGTCGAGGATGATGAAGATAATTTGCTGTATCTTGCTTCTGCCTTAGGATTGTTTAATTACCATTATTTTGCTGCTAGAGACGCAACTTCGGGCTTGTCTCTGGCGCAAACTAACCAACCAGATTTAATTCTACTTGATATAAAAATGCCTCAGATTAGCGGTATTGAATTGGTCAAGACGCTAAAAATGGATTGTTTAACACGATCAATTCCTGTTGTGGCAATAACTGCTCTAGCAAGAGAACAGGAAAAAAGCTTGATTTTGGCGGCTGGTTTTGATGGCTATTTGGTTAAGCCGTTTTTACTAGAAGACTTAGAACAAGCAATTTGCTCTCACCTTGTATGTAAACACTTACCTTGAATAGCAACAGCGTTGAGCCGCGAACAACGCCAGAGATAAATTACGGATAAATTACTATTACTGACGTTTGTTTTTATGAAACTGGCTCTTAGGAAGACGAACTTGAGGTGGGTTGGCTAAAATTAAAATAGCCCCAGCACAACCACTTTCGATCGCCGTATCATAAAGACAGTTAGTGACGCTTACCTGAGAGATCTCCTCAACTAATTCTTGCAATTTTGGTTTAATAGCTTCATCAATAAAGGCTCTGACTTGGCGTACCAAATTAGAGGAGTTTGATTCTACCAGCAGCTTTTCAATTGGTGTAATTACATCTTCGAGGGAAATTACCAGTTTGTTTCCTAATAAATGACAATCCACTTTACTTGGCTGATGTCCAAACTGATTACGATATAGCATCCGAACTTTTTGGGAAAGGTCTCTTTCTAATTGACCAGCAGTTGGATAGGAGTTTATTTCTAAATTACCCATGACTTAATAATCTACAGTTGGTTAAAAGTTAAAATTTGGTTTAGCTTTTCAAACAGCGATTAAAAGTATTTGAGTCTCAGCTACAATGTAGGTGAGTGACGCAGTATCTAATAAAATCGTTATTAGTTTTTTGTTGCCGATTGCTAACCACACTGTAAATTATTGTAACAGAAAATCAATAATACCTTTACAAAATAGCAGTGTTGAGATGTAGAGAAAACACTACTATTTTCTGGTAGATTAAACTAAAAGTACTTTTGAACTATGCCGCAGCAATCAATTCATCTACCTTATGAATTAGATCATCAAGGTCAAAAGGCTTATAGAGAATATCGTTAGCCTGGCTATCTTGCAACTGCTCATCCCTTAAACGGTCTAAAGCAGAAACCAGCAAAATTGGTAAAGATTCATAGCTTTGCTGCTGTTTAATACTTTGAGAAACCTGCAAACCACTAATTTCTGGCATCATAACATCCATCAAAATTAATTGAGGATCAGTTTTTGCTAAAGATTCTAAGGCATCTCTGCCGTTGTTAACGGTGGTAACTTGATATCCAGCCGACTCTAAAACTAGCTTGAAAAGTATCGAGAGGTCATCGTTATCTTCTACGACCAAAATAGGTTGTGACATAAGTATTAGTATAAGCAAAAAGCTATCAACAGGATCAATGTAACTGATGATCCCGACTTTTACATCCCGATATAGATGTATATCTAGCGCTTTATGAAAAAGTACCTATCCTTTCACAAAAAGGCAAGCTATTGTTATTGTTCTTTAAGTTGAATTTGTTCAGGTAACTGGCGCAAGATCAGAGTATAGATATCTGTTGGCATTTCAATTCCTGCTTTCTCTAAAGCTTCTTTGATCGCTTGTGCCACTTGGGAGGTAGTTGCCAAAAAGCCTGCTCTACGGGAGTCTACCCAGAAGCGAATTTCCAAATTTACCGTACTAGCAGCAAGTTCTTTGACCAAAACATCAGGAGTGGGAGTAGTTTCCACCTCGGCAATATTTTCTAACACCTGAGAGATTACAGCGATTGTTTGAGATATATCTTCGCCATAGTCAATACCGACGATGACCGAGCTTCTTCGTTGAGCAGATGCCGTATTGTTAATCACGCTGGCTTGAAAAACCTCTTGATTAGGAATATAAACTACCCGTCCATCATAAGTTTTCATAGTAGTGGCTCTAAGTTGAATCTGAGTTATCGTCCCTTCGTATTCAGCAATCACCACCTGATCATTAATGCGAAATGGACGTGCCGCCAGTAAGATTACGCCAGAAATATAGTTACTCAGCACATCCTTAAGACTAAAACCAATTGCCACACTGGTTAAGCCCAATGCCCCCAACAAAGCACCAAAGTCCAACCCCATAACCCCCAGGGCAATTATAAACCCAACAATCCAGACTGCGCCGTAACTCAGCCTGCCGATCAAAAGTTCCGTGCTAGAATCTCCCTCAGTTTGTTTTGCCCAAGTGTAGGCTAGATAGCGCACTCCTTTGGCAACTGCCCAGGTTATGCCAATGACAATTACAGCACCGACTAAAGAAGGCAAATTACCCACAACATCCCGTAGTAATTCCCTCGTAGTTGTGTAGAGACGTTGACTAACATCAATCGCTAAGGGAGGTTTTTCAAATGCGGTATCGAGTTGTTGCTTCCATCTTTCGGCTAAGGCTTCGGTACTCAGACCAAAATCTTCAGCATCCTGTTGGGTAACAGTCATTAAGATGCGATTTTTGACCCTTAAAGTGGCAATTTTGCGGGGATTATCAGGAGCAATTTCCACCTTAGCTGGATTGTCGCTTTGTGAGAGAAGACTAGCGATACGACGATTAATAATTTCTGCCCTGGCGCTGGCATCAATTTGTGGCAGAGAGCCAATTTGAAATATGGGGCGATTCCTGACTAAAATATCGGCAAAATAAAGTCCATCACTGGGAATAGGCGCTGATGTTGGTTCAGTGGGAGTAGTTATGATCTCTTCATCTTGAGATAAAGCTGATGGTGCCATATTCAAGAAAACAACCAAGGCAAAAATAGCTACATATTTGAGACATTTAATATTAATCACTGACCTTACGCAGAACATACCATGAATTAGAGTTGTTAGTCGTTAGTTGTTAGTCGTTAGTTGTTAGTTGTTAGTCGTTAGTTGTTAGTTGTTAGTTGTTAGTTGTTAGTTGAACTACGGTCATATACATCTTTAAGAATCAGCTTATCTTGTTATTAGTGTTGACTGTTGACTGTTGACTGTTGACTGTTCATTGTTCATTTATTTCCATCAACAAAATTAATCCCTGCTGCTGCTGCTTAATTTTTAAAGGAGTACAAATTACGCGACAGTTAATAGTTTTACCCCGCCGATCAATTGCCTTGAGGGTCAATTCCTGATAATCATTTTCTCCTGTTTGACAAGTACGAATGATGTTTCTGAGTTGTTCTAGAGGCAAGCCAATGTCAAGATCGAAAAAAAAGCGATCGCGAACTTCAGACTCACGTAAACCCCAGACCTCATTCATGCGATTGTTCCAAAGCTGAATACTCAGACGGTTATCAACTACGGTCATGCCCATTTTAAGGCTAGTGAGAATAGATTCCATAAATACGGAAATGCGATTTAATTCCTCGGTGCGAGTATTTAATTCTTCGTTGGTAGTCTGCAATTCTTCGTTGGAAGACTGCAACTCCTCGTTCATGGTTTCCAATTCTTGGTTAGTACTTTGTAATTCTTCGTTAGTAGTTTCTAATTCTTCATGAGAAGTTTGTAGTTCTTCCTGTGCTGCTTCTAATTCTTCGCGATAACGGTCTAGTTCTTGGCGCAGATTTTGGTAACTGCTAACGTCAACAAAAGAAATATTAACTCCCAAAATTTTACTTTCTCCTTCAACTAAAGGAGTAATTTGAATATCAAAAAAACTAAAGGTTGCTTCGCTAGTCTCTATTTCCACATTGTCGATCGCACTACAGCAATATTCTTCACAAGCTTGATTAATGACTGATTGCAGTTGGGGAATGTGATGATGTAGTTTTAATTCTGACAAAGGCTTGCCAATATTTTGAACCCCTAAGGAAAATAAAGAACGCGCCCGATGATTAATCAAGGCAAGATTACTTTGTTCGTCCGTCACAATTTGAGCGATGGGAGAAGCTTCAAATACCTCGTCTCGCAAACGTAAATTAATGGTTAACATTTTACCCGCTTGCAGACTTCCCGCTTCTGACATCAACATTAAGCGATCGCGCCAGCTAACCTTGGCTACTCGCTTAAAAATGCGAAATTTGTTATTTACCGATTGAAATAGACTAGCCTGGGTTAACAACATTTCTGCTTTGCCGACAAACAAAAAGCCATCATCTTTGAGGGCAAAATGGAACCGATCCAAAACTTTTGCCTGAGTCTCGGCATTGAGATACATTAAAGTATTGCGACAGCAGAGTAAATCTAAACGAGAAATTGGAGCATCGTTTACCAAATCGTGTCTGCCAAAAATGACGCAGCGACGCAATTCGTTGAGAAATACAAACTGAGAGCCTTTTGGTTCAAAGTACTTGTTTTGCCATTCAACCTGAATTGTTTCGATGCTTTTGGCTGAATATAAAGCTTGACGACCTTTTTGGATCGCTGATTCATCTAGATCCGTGGCATAGATTTTGACCCGTCGACAAAACTGCTTGATCCCTAGTGCTTCGGCAAACAAAATTGCCAAAGAGTATGCTTCTTCTCCCGTGGCACATCCTGCACTCCATAACCTGATGGGTTCAGACTTAGACTTATCGTCAATAATACGGGGAATAATTTCCGTCTTCAGATAATCCCAAGCAGCGCGATCGCGAAAAAAAGCCGTTACGTTGAGCATTAAGGAATTAAATAGATTATTATGCTCTTGAGGATGAACTTGTAGATAGTCAAGATATTCGCTATAGCTCCCAACCGCAACTCGCTGCATTCTCCTAGTAGTCAATCTTTTAAGAGTATTGCGTTTATAGCCAGTAAAATCCAAGCCTCGACTATGATTTAGGTATGTTAACAGGTTTTCAAAATCGACATCGGGCTGTTGTGGATTCATGCAGGGGAGGAGCAATAATCAATGATGGGCTATCAAATCGATGATACCATCAGCTATCTGATCCAAAGGTAAAATCAGATCGACACATCCTGTTTCAATGGCACTTTGGGGCATGCCAAATACTTCAGAAGTTTCCTGGTCTTGAGCAATCACTTTACCCCCCATAGCCTTGATTTTCTGTACTCCTTCTTGACCATCGCCATCATAACCAGTTAAAACTACGGCGATCGCCTGTTCACGATAGGTATCAGCGATTGATTTAAAGGTATATTCGGCAGAAGGGCGTACAAAATGTTCTTTGGCGGCATCGGATAAACTAATAGTGCGATCGCGATTAACTATTACGTGCTGGTCACTAGGAGCAACGTAAACTGTTCCTGAGGTTAAGGTTTCTCCTTCAGTGGCGTCTTTTACCTCTAAACTAGTTTGACGATTGAGGATGTCGGCTAAATGACTTTTAAATAGTGATGATAGATGCTGAACGACTATAATTGCTCCTGTAAAACCAGAAGGTAGTTGACTTAGTACCTGTTCTAAAGCTTTGATTCCGCCTTTAGAAGAAGCGATCGCCACTACATTATCGGCAATTTTAGTTGTAGATGTTTCTGGTTCTATTCTTACTATAGCCATCAAATCACCAACGTTAATTTATTTAATTGATAACTAATTCTAGGGCAACAAAACATCTGGCGGCAGTAACATAACCATAAAGATTGATGTTTCCTGGACATTCACTAGAGCTAGATTTTATTAGTCATGTCGGGCGAAAACCACTGTGTCTTGTACCTGTGGAGCAGGCTGCAAAGCAGCCAAGTCGCGCTTTACTCGACGCTCTGAAGCTCTGCTTCTGCGCCCGACCAGTAAAGAAACATCGCCTGGGGCGATACCTTGTAATTCTATCAATTTTGTTTTAAGATAAAAATTATCACAAACCCAAATTAACAATAAATGCTTCAAGTGGTCAAAGTAAGAATCTATCCAACTGAACAACAGAAAGTATCATTAGCTAAGGCTTTTGGTACAACTCGTTGGGTTTGGAATCATTTTCTAGCTTTGACTAACCAGACATATAAACAGACAGGTAAAGGTATTGCTAAATACGACATGATTCGCGCATTGCCCAAACTGAAAAAGCAAGAAGAAACAGAATGGTTAAAAGAAACCTATTCTCAATCTCTTCAATCTGTATGTCTTAATCTCAGCAGAGCATTTGTTAATTTTTTTGAAAAACGAGCTAGGTATCCTCGATTTAAGTCTCGGCATAGTAGGCAATCTTTAATCTATCCTCAGAATGTTAAGTTAACTGAAAATAAAATCTATTTCCCTAAACTAGATTGGATTGATGCAGTGATACATCGACCTATCTCAGGAGCGATAAGAACAGTAACTATAACTAGAAATTGTGCAGAACAATACTATGCTTCTGTAATGTTTGAAGATGGAAAAGAAAAGCCAGTGCCAAGTAGAGAAGGTAAAGCGATAGGAATCGATTTAGGCTTGACCCATTTTTGTATTACTAGTGACGGGAAAAAGTTCGGCAATCCTAGATGGTTCAAAAAGCACGAACGCAATCTTAAAACCAAGCAACAACAGTTATCAAGAAAGCAAAAAGGTAGTAATAACAGAAACAAATCTCGGCTAAAAGTAGCCAAAGTACACCATAAAATCACCCGTTGTCGATCTGATTTCCATCACAAGCTATCGCGAAGAATAGTTAACGAGAATCAAGTTTTGGTGTTGGAAAATCTAGCAATTAAAAAGCAGCTTGCAGAGCAAGCAAGCGACGCTAGTCGCGTCTTCGAGCTTCGCTCGTGCGTTAAAAACCACAACCTAGCCAAAGCAATTTCACAGGTGGGTTGGGGTCAATTTTGTACCATGCTTAAATATAAAGCAGAGCTTGAGGGAAAGATCTATTTAGAAGTAGATAGGTTTTTTCCCTCAAGCAAGACCTGTAATGTTTGTTTAAATCAAGCACCAACTAGCTTACCTCTTGATATTAGAACTTGGACTTGTAGTAGCTGTATGACTACTCACGACAGAGATATCAATGCAGCAATTTCCCTTAGAGATGAGGGTCTTCGATTACTAACCTGCGGAACGCGGGATCAAGCCTATTGTCCAGATGTCAGACCGAATGGTGGAGGACGAAAGAAGTCTACTACTCGGCAGTCTGCTGGATAGGAAGCTGTGTACCCTTGTGGTTGCAGTAGTTCACACAATGACTATATTGTTGCTTAAGAAAATATCTATTTTCAGATATACCAGCTGTCAGCGTTAAGTATTTTGGTCTTCAATCCTATGTCTACAGATACATTTGAGCTTCACATCCAGCAATCTTTAGAAAAACTAGAAAATTTATGGCAACGTAGCTACAGCATTCCCCATCCCGAAAATGAGCTTTGGCGGCAAACAACAGAATTACCCCAACAACAGCAGCAACTTCTGCAAGAGAGTCTGGAAGAATTAGCCGCATCTATTGAAGAATTACAATTAGCTTCAGAAACTCTAAGACAGCAAAACGACGAATTAATTGCCAGTCGCCAGCAAATTGAAGCACAGCGACAATATTACCAGGAACTTTTCGATCTTGCTCCTGATTGTTATTTTATTACCTCTAAAGAAGGCACGATTAAAGAGGCAAATCAAAAAACTACAGAACTATTGCAAGTATCACCCAAACATTTAAGCCGTAAATCCTTAGCAGTATTCATTGCCTTAGACGATAGACAACAATATTATCAAATTCTGAATCAGCTCAAGCAAGGAAAAATTTCTCAGGCTACTTGGCAATTAGAAATTGTTAATCGCCAACAGCAGGTAATCACCGCTAAGTGTCTGGTAATGGCAAAACGCGATCGCACAGGAGAAATAGTCAATCTACGCTGGCGCGTATCTCCCTTCTCTAGTGATTCTCATAATCAAGATACTACCAATTTAATCCCAATCTTGGTCAACAGCCTGCGCTATCCTCTATACAACTTAGCAACTCAGGTAGAAGAAACCATCAGCAGCAATCAATCTCGTGCTGCTAGCAGCTATGGCAGTCTTGAAAACATCAGTCACGATGTTTTTAAACTTAAGCAAATTGTCAATAATGCTTATGTGATTGAATGTTTAGCCAATAAAAAGGATTTACATCCGGCATTAATTGATTATTCCAGCTTTATTAAAAGCCTGATTAAAAAAGTACGAAAACGTCCCAATTTTATCTCAGAAATTTCGTTAATAAATTTAGAATCTTGTGTTGGCATTTGTGATGTTTTTTGCCTGGAGCAAATCATAGTTAATTTACTCCAGTTGAGTAGTCAACAAGCTGCTATTAATCC
>JBCCDL010000059.1:0-14438 GCA_039030815.1 Cyanobacteria bacterium P01_A01_bin.83
CCATCACGAAGACTAAGAATATTGGAAACAGCTATTTCATCTCCTTCTTCTAGACCCGAAATTATCTGATAGCTTTGGTCTTGAATACTGCCTAGCTTGACTGGTCGTTGCTCGGCAATTAGACCGTTAGAGGATACTTCAGAATATTGTTCTTTTGCCTGAGAATCTGAGCTATTGTCCTGATTATTAGCTTCATTGGGTTGTGGTTCACTAGCTACATAAACAAAGTTTTGCCCACCTAATGTAGATACGGCAGTAGTAGGAACTAATATCCCTGGCTGTTCATCCCAGATTACTCTTACTGATAAGTACTCGCGGTCTTTTAAATTGCCGTCATTAGGAAAGCTAACTTTAGTTAGAATCGACTGCGTATTTGAGTTTACCAAAGGAGCGATATAAAAGATTTCTCCTGCTATGGGGCTGGCTCCTGCTTCGGGGATTGTTTCCACTACCAGTCCTGGCTTCAGGCGATCGCGATATTCGACGGGAATATTAATGTTTAGCTCTAAATTTTGATTGTTAGTAATCGTCGTCATTTGTTCGCCAACACTGACATAATCACCCACTTTCTTATCATCAAAACTGCCTACTACTCCATCTATAGGCGCGTTAATGGTATTAAAAGCTAAATTTTGGCTAATTGAGCCTAATTCAGCTTCAGCTCTTCTAATAGCTGCTTTTTGGCTTTCAATAGTAGCTTTTGCTTGCTCAACCTGCCGTTGTGCCCCTTGAAGAGACTCATTTGCTGCTCTTAGGCTTTCTTTTCTAGAGTTACGTTGAGCAATACTACTTTTAAGCTCTTGATTATCATCGTCGAGTTCTTGCTGTGCTAATGCTCCTCCTTCAACTAGCATTTGAGAGCGCTTGATATTGGTTTGGGCTAGTTCTACTTCTGCCTCTACATCCTGTAAATCGGCTCTGGCACTCTCTACTTCAGCGGCAGCCGCCGCGCGATTCGCTTCTGCTGTCCTTAACTCAGCTTGGTTTTGCCCTAGTCTGGCTCGTTCAACATTGACGCTTTGGGTAGCAGCATTAACGTCTTCCTGCTCCTGAGTCGGCTCTAACTCAACTATCGCTTGCCCTTGAGAAACGCGATCGCCTTGTTGGGCAAATATTTGCACAATTCTCCCCTCAGTTCGGGGCGCTAGACTAACGCGCTCTCTAGCTTCTAAGGTGCCGACATATTCACTGCTATCAATTAGAATATCTGATTCTAAAGTCTTAAGCTGAACAGCGATCGCGGTTTGCTTTTGTGCTTCTTCTTTGCCTCCACAGGCTACTAAACTTAAAGAGAGTATTGTGATGCCTATAGCTGATGCCGAAATTCTCAAATATGGTTTTAATTTAAAAAGCATGATAGTACTATTCTGATTATCTTTATTCGAGCCTACTTGTTTGGCATTATTTGGTAGTTTAAATCAAGCTCAACATCTCAGGTTTTGCTATGGTAATTGTCATACTATTCAGCAAACCTTTAATTAAATTAGTCATACTTTCAACCTGGAGATGAGTAAGATCCCATAATTAAACTGAGCTATTTTTAGATAATATCAAGTCTTTCTTTATTCTTAATTTCTGCCATCTATCTTGTGATAGATAAGGTTATAAATCGAAGTAAATGTGAGCCGTTTTTAGCTTTTAGTAATTGGCTGAAACACTTTGGAAAAATGACATCAGGTTAAAAGCCAAATCTACTAAAGTAGAAGGCAATAAATCAGGATGTAGAGATAAAAGAAATATACCTGCATCCTCTTTAGAATCGAACAATATCATGATTAACTTTTTGCTGTCTTGTCTAATCTTGCTAAATTTTGTTGAATCTTGCTATCAGGAAATAATTTAGGCTGTTCTTTATTTAAACTGCATTCTTTTTTAATTAGGCAAGACGCAGTCCCCCAGTCTCCCAAAACAAGCAACTCGCGCGTACATGGGTTGGCAAAGCTCCTTCTTGCTCCGCGTCCGTCATAAATGCCTGGACAAAGGGCTTGCCCGCATGTGACCCCAGGCAGCGCGGACTTGTCCTTGCGTAGTCGCGAAACCTCACAAAGGCGCCCCCTCACAACCCATGTCAGGGCGGTGCGCTTTGTCTAGCGTCTTGAAAAGAACGGCGCATTCGCGCCAGCGTTGCGTTTGCGGAGCAAGTCGCAGACTCAACAACTTTGAGGCGTTAGCCTCTGTTAATTTAATTAATATTAATCAAATTAAATTAATGACAAATACGCAGTGCATTCATTAATTTAATAAATTTAGTAATCTGATATCTTTATAGATTGCCAAAACTGCTAAATCTAAATTGTTATCATTACAAATCAAAAAAATGTAGCTAATTATGTTTATTTGCAGATAAATAATAATATGAAATCTAAAAAAGAATGCCACATATAAAGTGATGGAATAACTTATAGAAGCTAAGAGCTGAGAGCTGAAAGCTGAAAGCTAAAAGCAGAATCATTCGTAGCAAACATTTAGGTATTTCATATAACTTTTTAATAATCCTTATCTGATGGCAGACTTGATAACTGCTTAATTCAAAATTAATTAGACTCTAATCGTAGATTAATAGATGTCTAGGAATATTTAGAGGTAAAATCTGTAATTAAGATCGGAGTAGGTTCATGAGTCACAATAGCTTTTGGCGTAAATTGTATCGAGTTGGGGCAGCTTTTTTAGGCACATTAATAATTACTTTATTAACTTCTAACTATCATCCCTCATCGGCAGAAACAGATCAGGTGCATTGGGAGTATAGTGGAGAATCTAACGCCTATGTATGGGGTCTATTATCTCCTGAATTTAAATCCTGTACCTTGGGCAATCAACAATCACCAATCAATATTACTAACATTGATGATAAACAGGCAGGAGAATTAGCTGAAATCAAGTTTGATTATCAATCCAGTGCCGCCGAAGTAGTTAACAATGGTCATACGATTCAGGTAAACTATAATCCTGGAAGCAGCATCAGCATCAATAATCAAAAATACGAGCTGTTACAGCTTCATTTTCATACTCCTAGCGAACATAAAATTGATGACAAGTCATCAGATATGGAAGTCCATTTTGTCCATCAAAATGCTGCTGGTAAGCTTGCCGTAGTCGGAGTTTTGGTTAATTCTGGAGCAGAAAACCCGCAAATTGCTCAAATTTGGCAAGCTATACCAGAGGGCAATAAAGCAAATAAAGCTCAGAGTATTACCCTCAATCCTGCCAAGTTGTTACCAAGTGATAAAACTTATGTAAGTTATGAAGGCTCTTTAACAACGCCACCCTGTAGTGAGGGAGTGAGCTGGAATCTCTTGTTAGAGCCAATCAAAGTATCACCACAGCAAATTGCCACCTTTACCAACTTATATCAGAATAATGCTCGACCTACTCAAGCATTAAATGATCGCTCAGTGGAGCTTCATCAAAATAGTGTATCTCAGAAATAAATGTTAAATATGCCCAGAAGCATTTTGGGGCTATTTTGTTATTGGACTTCTTGCTCAAATAATGGAATAGCTTCATAAGTTAATAGGTTTTTGTCGCTTGTTATCTATCATTTGTTAGAAATTATACTAAGTTAAGAATTTAGGCAAAGAATCTATGGCTCTTCAGTACCTAGTATGCTATAAAACCATATAATGCTTTTCAAATAAAGATTCCAGCTATTTTTGGTCATTTATATTTCTGTTAGTTTGAAAAATACCTTAATTAAAAGAATTCATTGAATTCAAACTGATAGCTTGGCATATCAAGTACGCAAGAGCCGAATCTATTTTAAATTACAGAGTAGTAATCTTTCAGCAATAATTATTGCAACTCTATAACTAAAGTTTTGGGTAACGAAGTAGTAGAACCAATGTTGTATTGATTGTCTTTAATTAGCTGTTTAATTATCTTAACTCGCTTGGCTGGGGCAGGGTGAGATGCCAGAAAATCATAATTACTGGTAGCTTTTTTGCTTAACTTCTGGAAAAAGTCTGTTGCCCCTGCAACCTGACCATAAGTTTTATTTAATAACTCTAAGCCAAATTTGTCGGCTTGCTTTTCCTGTTTTTGAGAATAATGAGAGTCGCTAATTGCTTTAATTGAACTAGCAACTATCGACTTAAAAATGCTGGCATCACCTAATAAATAAGAAATGGTAATTCTGACGATTAAGAAATTACCCAAACCCCGCAGATGATCGCGGTTAGCAAAGTGTCCTAACTCATGTCCTAAGACCATCATTAATTCATTTTCCGATTCAACCTCTGCTAATAGTCCTCGATAAATAATTACTTTATTTCCAGGAATAGCGATCGCATTTACTGTATTTTCTGGTATATATAAAACTTGATACTCATTGGCTTGTTGTTTAGTCGGTAAGTTTGCTGACAAACGCTCTAAAAGCTGGTTAAGAGTTTTTTGTTGAGTGGAATCTACCGCTTGTTGCTCATACACAGGGGAGATTACTGCCCCCAGTTTTTGTTCTAGAGCAGGAGGAATAAAAGTAATTAAAGTATTAACCAGCAATTTAAATAAGAGAAAAGCAATAATTCCTCCTCCCAAAAATATGCCACCCAATATTAATAATTGACTATTACTTTCAGGTTCATTTCTTGAACTTTGAGGTGAATGATATGACATAAACTGCTAATTGTTTATTAATCAAAATAAATTTAGAAAATAATGTTTGCATCACGAACGAAAACAATAGACTTTAATCGAGGAAAAAAGTTTTACCTCACTGAAAATAATCACCTGCTTGATTACGGTCGAGTATTGAACTTATGGCAAAATGATAAATCTTTTCGTTCATTTTTTATCGACCTTCTAGCTCAAGTATCTTTTGCCGCTTATCGCTGGGAAACTCCTAATTTAACTATCAACAACTTAGATCAGATATTTGAATTTGTTCTACTCGATAGTCCAAGATTAATCAAAATACCAAATCCATCTGCTTTCGGCGACTATCTTAACTCATCAGATAGTAATGATATTGTTGTGTTTCCTAACTTAGGAGGAGATGCACTTCTGGTTGTGCCATCTTTACAGAGTTCTATATCTGCCTATGGTCATCTTGCTACTTTCATTCGAGAAGCCCCAGAGTCACAACAGCACAGTTTATGGCAGAAAGTGGGACAACAAATGCAGCAAAGAGTCTGTGATCAACCTATTTGGCTGAATACGGCAGGTGCAGGAGTTCCTTGGCTTCATATTCGGCTCGATTCTCAACCTAAGTATTATGGATATCAGCCTTACAGGCAAGCAAAAGTAGTTTAATTATTTTTAGTAGGGCGAAAAGGATTGAGGAAATTAATCAAAGGAGCAATATTGTGGGATTGAATCCATAAGCGCCCTTCACCCGAAAAGCGACAGACTAAACCTTCACCACCAAAGATACCTGTTTTTAAACTTCTAAAAGACAGCCCACCAATATTATGCACTGAATAGTTGAGACTATCTTCAAACGCCACAATATAGCCCGTATCTACCACATAATCTCCAGCGACGGGAATTTCGATAATTGCTCCATAGGAACTAAACCAGAAATCGCCGTTACCTGTCGCCTTAATCAAAAACAAGGACTCACCGCTAAAAAAGCCTTTAAAGCCTTGAAATTTAGTCTCAATTTCTACTTCTGGGCTACATGCCACAAATCCTGAAGACTGAACCATCAGGCTACACTTACTAGAGAGATAATAATGCTGCACGTCTCCAGGTACCCCAGGAGAAATATACAGCTCTCCCTTTTTGCCCTGAGCAGTAAACTGGTTAATAAATAAAGACTCTCCTCCTAACATTCTGCCTACGCCTTTCATCAGTCCACCCTTCATTTTGGATTTCATGACCAAACAAGAGTCCATTGCTGCCATTGCTGATGCTTCTACCATCACCGTTTCATTAGCTGGAACATCCAACACCAAAGAAGCATATGCGGGACTATGCTCAACTCGATAGGGAATTTTACTATTCATAAATATACTTAATTACTTGCTACTTGCTACTTGCTACTTGCTACTTACGAGCTAATAACTAAACTGCCTAAAACTAGTTCACTAACTACGATCATCTCGGTGGTAGTTGTGAACCAACGGTCGAACCGAACGAACCTGGATTGTGAGTTTGGCAATAAACCTTACCTTTACCCTTAAAGCGACAGACAAAACCTTCGCCGCTCAAAAAGGTACTCATCAAGCCAGTAGTAGCTTTAGCAATACTAAAATCTAAGCTTCTTTCAAACGCAACTATATGTCCTGTATCGACAATATATTCGCCATCAACCTCAACTTCGTAAATTGCCCCAAAAGAGGTCAACAAAACTACTCCCTGTCCTGAAAGAGTAAGCCAGAAAATAGACTCCCCTGAAAACAAAGATTTGAACCCTTGAAAACCGACATCGAGATCAACCAAAGAACTACAGGCTAAATAGGAAGTCGCCTGAACAATTAAATCCTGTCCCGTCATTTCATAAACTAGCAAGTCGCCAATCAATCTGGGAGCAAGCCAAATCGTATTACCATCTTGAGGCGAACTAAAGACACTTAAAAATAAAGACTCTCCTGCCACCATGCGTTTTAAGCCACCCATGATGCCCCCACCTTTACCTTTGCGGAGGGTAGTGCTAGCGTTGATGCTGCCACTCATAGCAATCATTGCCCCAGCCTGAGCGACTAATTCTTCCCCTGAATCTAATCCTATACGCGCAACTGCACTTTCGGGTTGATGTAATAATTCTATGTTCATAATCTATCGCACCTTGGAACGTAAAAAGCCAACTAAGCCACCGATACTGCGAGACTGGAGATAAATATTACCTCTGCCAGTTAAACGATTGACAAATCCTTCCCCAGAAGTCACAGAACCAAGCAAACCGCCAGAAAGTTTGATGTTCATTTGAATTCCTGGCTCGTATGCTACTAAATGACTATTATCGACAATAAACTCGCCGTCAATTGCCTTTTTCGTAATGCCACCATATGCCCCAAAATAGGCTTTGCCTCTGCCGCTTAATCTCAGTTTGAACAATCCTTCTCCCGCAAACCAACTAGCAAAACCTGCCCAGCGAACTCCCATTGTCACTCCAGGAGTACTGGCAATATATGCCCCTGGTTGAAAGTACATATCTTTGTCATGAAGTTCTATTTCGGCAATATCTCCCACAACAGGTTGAGTTAAAACTATGCTGAGATACTGCTTAGTTTGATTACTAAAAGTATTAACAAATAGTGATTCACCACCAAAAAATTTCTTGGCTAAAGCGGCAAAAAAACCACCAGAAAGCTCGGTTTTCATTGTAACTTGACTGTCCATGCTAGCCATAGCTCCCGCTTCTGCCACAATCTCCTCCCCTGGTTCGAGAGTTACAAAAATAGCTGAAAATGCTGGCTTATACTTTATTTCGCATTCCATGATTTTTAAATAAGTGTACGATTAATCTTATTTTCAAGATTAAGTACAACTAGTTAACTTGCGCTACTAGTATTCCCATATTTTTGTTTAAACCTCTATTTACTAAATAATATGCAATAAATAAGTAAGAATAAGTAAGTGGGCAGAATTAAATATAAATAGGAGTTGGAATCCTAGCTTTAGAGCGCTCGCCCAGAGAATCTTCAAAAATTGCTCCTCTTGATTCAAGATCACGTTTTACATCAGCAGAAATACCTTTGTTGTAACCAAAGTATGCATTCTCAACTATTGATTTTCTGATGGTTTAGTTGTGAACTAAAATTAGAAGTAGTACGATTGCGCTCCGCGCACTCTTCAAGCCAATCACTCGGTTATTTATTCCGTTCATAAGTTTTTTAGTCCCTCAGCAATCTTCTTGAAGATTGCTGAACAACTCTCTCCAGTTTGTGCTACCTTTGTCTTCTTGTTCATTTACCTCAAAGGTTTTATTAACTGCTTCAGGCAAATGCATGGCTTCAATACACAAATCTGCGATCGCATCTCGGCTAACTTGCCCTCTAAGATTATCCCCCTGTTCGGCATGTAAGACTTGATCTCCAGACTTTTCAGTTAAGGCGCAAGGACGCACAATAGTATAAGTTAGACCACTGGATTTAATTACCTCTTCTCCTCGTAATTTCCAGGTTAAAATGCCTCCTAACTGATCGTTCATCCGTACTGCGGGGGGTTCTTCCTCCAAGTTGATTCCAGGACGATTGGGACGAGTTACACCAGCAGAACTAATATGGATAAACTGGGGTTTGGCTTGACCACCATAGGCTTTGATATACTCAACCTCTAGCTGAAATGAACCTGCTTCAAACTTAGGGTTTAGGTCGCCATCGTATTCAAACTTACTCAACATTAACTGTAAGGAAAAGACTTTTGCCGCATCAAATTGACTAGCTTCCTTAACAGTTTTGGCACGAAAGACAGGAATTAAATCGGAAAAGGGAATACGAATTGTGGTAGGAAAATTATAAACCGTATCAAATGAATAGCAATAGCCGATGCCATCCCATTTACCTTCACAGCGAGTAATAAATTTATAACGTTTACCATCACCCACGACTCTAATTTCAATCCCCTCGTAATCAGAGAGATCGATGGGTTGAGTAAAATTGCGGGTGCGTACTGAAGCAAAACCACCGTTATTATCGGTAGAGACAATCCCTGAAAAGTATGCCCGATCAGTTCCCAAGCGAATCTGACTTTGGCTAACGCCCCCCATCACCACATCATCTACTGCACCCCAAATTTCCTTAAGATCGGCATTGGGATTAGCAAAATCGAACAAGATCTTTTCAGTAGCCCCAGGTAGATGTTTAGTCACAACCTGGAGTAAGTTTTTCATCCCTTCGTACTCTACCAATTCAGGAGTATCGACAACTTCTGGCATGTAAAACTTGATTCCCTGATAATACTTCTCCCGCGTCGGCGTATCTCCTGACACTGGCTGTACTTTAGTTCCCGTACAGCAAATGACTTGACTAACCCCCTGCATCATTTCTGGCTTGAGAGTTTCAGGAATTGTCAAATCCGCCTCAAATAACTCGACATTCCCTAACATCTGCTTTGCCTTAGCCCCATCTCTTACCAAGGCACGAACATGATAGTTTTGTGAGCGCAACTTTTGAGTTACTCGCTTGCCAACTCCACCCGTCGCCCCAACCACCAGAATTACCATATTTATCTCTCGATCCGATTTACTACCGTTAGATTTCGTTAATCGTTGCCAAAAATTGATTATAGGAATAATCTCAAAATAAGTTAAGGTTTGCCAAAGTCTACCTAACTTTAACTTAGCCATAATATGCGTGTGAAGTACAGTCAATAACTAGCCTCTAGGTTCATCTTAATATTATTTAGAACGTTTCTGAACGATACGCGCGATACGCGCATTGGAATTAATAGCATCAACATCGTATTGTTTGATTAAGTATGATGCTGTCAACCTAAGGAGCGACCTATAATCAAGATATAGATAGTTCTTCTGAACTGGAGTATTGAGATGGAACCAAAATGCTTATCCTCCTTACTCACTACTGCTGCACTAGCTTTTGGTATGACTTTGATTGATGGCATACCTACAGTAGCATCTGAGGCTGTTTTCTCCTGCGAATCAGACCAAGGTAAGTTAACTACCGTAGCCACCAATAAAGATCTTGTTCAGCAACCAGTGTTTCACTGGAATCGCACTCAAGAACCGATTGTAGCCAACCCACAGCAGTTGTGTAATTCTGTATCCCAAAAACTAAACAACTATATTGCTCAAGGTAATAGTTTGTCTGCGGTAACTTTTAGAGCAAAATCACAAATAGATTTACCTGCTGTCTGCGTTGCTGAATCAGACAAACCATGTAGTTTACTTCTATTTACCTTGGCACCTAACCCCAAACCAGATCAATTTGCTAATAGTATTTTGACGGAAATTCTTGACGATGATTTACAAACTAGTCCAGTTAAGTCTCAAGATCGAGGAGTACAGTCAATTGCCTACGAAGTTGACTTTTGGCAATTACTAGGCTTTTGATAAATAAAATTAAATTATACTTAACATTTGGGCGATCGCAATTTAATCTTCATGGTGTATTAGGCGATCGCTTTAGCTTTAATTGCTATAATATTATGCTGCTGGGTCTAAAAGCTTTATTAACTTAGCTATTCGGACACAAATTACGGCAACAAATACCAAAATTTCGACACAGAAAAACGCCTTTAGAGAAAAAATTTGATTTTAAATCAAACTGATTTCTAAAAGCGTCTAACTAATTCTATTTAGTTGCTCAGCTTAGAAGCGTTTGCCACCACTGAAAGAGTTTCTATTTTCACGAGGACGAGCTTTGTTAACTCTAAGTTGACGATCCATCCATTCTGCACCGTCTAAAGCTTCAATTGCTTTGTCTTCATTGGATTCAGATTCCATTTCGACAAAAGCAAATCCGCGCACTCTACCTGTTTCGCGGTCAGTAGGGATATGAACTCGTTTAACAGTTCCATATTCTGTGAATACTTCGTTCAAATCTTCTTGGTTGACGTCGTAGGAGAGATTACCTATGTAAATTGACATGATGTTATTGTCTGCTCAATTGAGTGTTGTGTTGAGAGAGACAAGATTATTAGAAAAGAAATATCTCAATACTTGACGGAAAAATCCTGGATACTGAATACAAACTTAATCGCTAATCTATTGATTCTCAGGTTTTATATTAACACTTATATTATGCAATTGTTTCTTACATAGTGTAGAGGGATACCGTATTTTAAATAAATCCATCAAATAATCTCATTGAAAGTTGATTACACAATATATTTTGTTGCTTTTTGTGGAGTTAGGTTCTAAATTAACTTGAGCAACTAAAATTCATACTCAATCTGGTTTTTGAGCTGTTTTGACTATAGTCTATGTCTATTGTTTTCTAGCTACACGTTTAAAATCAGTAAAACCATAGTGACTAAGTTAAGATTTATGTACTTTGATGCTGTAGAAAGATATTTTAATTAGCAAACACGAATTTAATAAAATAATGGCAGTCTTTGTGAAGATTGAGTTCTATCTTGGGAATACAAAGGAAGAAGTCTTACTGCACCATAACTAAGAGAGCCAAAACCAGAGTATGGGAAAAAATTACACAGAATATACAGAGGCG
Source organism: Cyanobacteria bacterium P01_A01_bin.83 (assembly GCA_039030815.1). GTDB lineage: Bacteria > Cyanobacteriota > Cyanobacteriia > Cyanobacteriales > Xenococcaceae > Waterburya. The sequence goes on from JBCCDL010000059.1 coordinate 11,067, forward strand.
TTTTTTCAAAGCTTAGCTCAAGATCAAGCAGAATTGGGAATCAATAATCTTTTTCAAACTAATCCCTGGATGTCAAGAAATCTCGATCAGGTGAATAATTTAATTTCGCAGTTAAGTGGCTTGTCGTCTATGGCAGGTAGTTATCTCGGATTTCGGGTCTTGGTTAATCAAGTTTTTGATAATCTGTACGCAATGCAGTGTTGTCTGGCAATTTATGATCGCCAACCTGTAATATTCGAGTTTCAGTACTATTGTCCGAGAGATGAATGGCGTATTCAAAACTTCAATGTCTCATTGGATTTTCCTCAAGAAGTTTCTCAAATGGCACGAGTAAAATTTGCCTCAGTATTTGGATGAGCGACAGCGAACAAATAAATCACTTTAAAAATATAGATTAGGCTATATCCAGTCGTCATCATCATCATTGACATCATCTTTCATCGGAGTACCAAGACCATCCATAAAGGATGTTTTGGGATTAATAGCAGGATCGGGATCTGATTCCTCATTATCATCCTCAAACTCCTCATCTTCCTCGTATTCAGTAGTCTGCGGTTGGTAAGTATCATTATCTACCGATTCATAGTTTACTGATTCGTAAGTAGGTTCAGGCAAAATTTCGCCTGGTTTCTTGCCATTTATCTCTGTAACGATTAGGTCGTCGATATCAGCCAAAAAAATATTACCTTGAACATCACAAACAGTTGCGGAGCAAGATACCTCAGATTTCTCTTGATTAAAAAATTCGCTGATAAAACGTGACGGGTTAGCTTGCGCTACCTCCCCATTAATACTCAATAAAATATATTGCTTTTTAGTTCGGCGATGTTCAACAATTGTGGTCATGGTAGTGATTGTATAGTCATTATTTTGTAACGCCAGGGGTTCACTTAGGATTGATTAACTGATGCTCCATGACTACGAGTATCGGTAGTGTCATCAGTAACTCTTACTTTCGCTTCAACCTGGGAAACTTGACCTTTTTTATTAGCATAGGGAATTGGATTGTTGGCAATCAAGGCATCTAAGTCCGCTTCTAGGATACTTCGTGGTTGCTCTCCAATAGCTTCAGCGATCGCAACTCCTTGGTTATCCATAAACAAAAAATGGGGAATTCCATCAACTCGGTAGCGTAACATTTCAGGGAGCCATTTTGTATTATCTACATTAAGCATGACAAAATTAACCTGGTCGCCATAATTATCTTTAATTTGTGCTAAATCTCCCGCCATTGCCTGACAACTAGTACACCAGTCTGCATAAAACTCAGTTAAAGTAGGCTTATTGTTGCTTAACGCCACATCTAACGCCGTAGCTTTTTTGACCTGAGATTCGAGAGATGTCGAGCTAGCTTCAGTTTGTAAACCCAAAAATAAAGCTACACTCAAAATTACTGAGGCGATCGCCAAAACGATATTTCTGATAGAGTTATTGGCTGATGGTTCAAGTTGGTCGCTCATAATTAAACTTATAAATAAAAAGTATAGATACGTTTTCGTTTTTTATTCTATCGTCCAATCTATCTCCAACCATGAAAAAAAGAGTGACTATAACCGTTCCTCGCACAGCAATTCGGATTCCTTTAACATATCGTTTGGCAAAAGATTTTAATATTGCCTCTAATATTATTCGCGCTCAAGTGGCACCAAATCAGATTGGTAAACTGGTAGTAGAATTACAGGGGGATATCGATCAAATTGATGCGGCGATCGAATGGATGAGAATGGGGAACTTCAAGGTGTACTCCGCTAGTGGAGAAATTGCGATTGATCAAGATAGCTGTGTTGATTGTGGTTTGTGTACAGGGGTTTGCCCCACTCAGGCTTTGGTTTTGAACTCAGATTTTAGATTAGACTTTAAGCGATCGCGCTGTATTGTATGTGAACAGTGTATTCCGACCTGTCCTGTGGCGGCAATTTCAACTAATCTTTAAATCAAAATAGATTTGCTAGAAAGTGGTTGGACTATGACGTTAGAGACAAGTATTGAACGCGGAATGAGGTCATCGCAGGCACCGCCGTCTCACGGTAGGGTACCGATGACTTGGTTTCAAACAGTTTCTTATTCCTTCCTCATTCCTGTTCTAACCAGAGATCAATCCATACACATAAACTCTTCGCCAATAGTGGGATGAATACCAAAAGAATCATCTAATTCTTGTTTGGTAATCCCTTTGTTGATAGCTACAGCCAAACACTGAATCATGTCCGCAGCATGATCTCCGACCATATGTACCCCAACTATTGTTTCATCATCACCGACAACAACTAATTTGATTAATATTTCCTCTTGGTTATTGTCGTCTGCCAAGCTATACAACATGGGAGTAGTGCGATCGCTGTAACATTTGACCTGATCGTATTTATCTTTTGCTTCAGATTCACTTAAACCAATGGTTGCCGCCTCTGGTCGGGAGAATACTGCTGAGGGTACGTGATCGTAATCTATCGATTTTGGTTGTTTGCCAAATAAAGTCTCCACAACTGCTTCGGCTTCAGCTTTAGCTACGGGTGTCAAAGGAATGCGATCAATACAGTCTCCTACCGCATAGATATCTTGATTTTTAGTACGGCAATATTGATCTACCTTGATTTCTCCTTTGTCTCCTGTTTCAATTCCTGCTTGAGACAGATCGAGACTTTTAGTACTGGGTGCCCGTCCAGTTGCCAACAATACCTGATCAACAGTAATCGTGCGCTCGCTATCTAAATATAGCTTTAGTTTGCTTCCATCCTGTTCAATTTTTTCGGCAGTGGTTTCGCCGATGAATTCAATCCCACGGTCAACTAAACCTTGCTGGACAGTGCTTCTAAGATCCTCGTCAAATCCTGAAAGTATTAACTTGCTAGTGTCCATGAACACTACTTCTGAACCAAAAGCATGCATCATACTGGCAAACTCCACCCCAATATAACCACCACCAACAATTGCTAACTTCTCGGGAATTTGATCCAGTTGAAACATGCCCCGAGAAGTGATCGCTAGGTCGCTACCAGGAAAGTCTGGCTTGATGGGATGTCCTCCCACAGCAATTAAGATTTTAGCCGCAGTAATTTCTCGGTCTTTTATTTTGACGGTGTTTTTCCCCGTAAATTTGGCATCGCCATAGATTAAATCAATCCCTTTTTCAGCAAAAGTCTCTTTAAAAGAATTACTAATACTGTCCAAACGATTGTGAATGTTCTGCATTAAGCTAGACCAATCAATTTGGCGCTCACACTTTTGCCAGCTATAACTTTGTGCCAAAGGTTCTTTTAAAGCAAAATCTGCTGCATATACCATCAGTTTCTTCGGGGTACAGCCACGATTAAGACATGTTCCTCCCACCTTCTCTTTTTCGATCACGGCTACCTTCATGCCATAATTAGCAGC
>JBCCDL010000060.1:0-14424 GCA_039030815.1 Cyanobacteria bacterium P01_A01_bin.83
TATTCTAGTGCGGGACATCCACCAGCAATTCTGCTGACACCTTCAGCTAAACAAGCTGAACAACGATTAAAGACTCCAGGTGTTCCCGTGGGCATGTTTCCCGATATCAAATACGTCAATGCCTCCTGTGAGATTGCTGCTAATTCTAGCCTCTATGTATTTAGTGATGGCATTTATGAGGTGGAGCCTCAAGCTAACACTCATTGGGGTTTAGATCGTTTAATCAGCCTACTTAAAAAGTATCAGCAAGCTCCAGAAAGAGATCTAGAAAGACTGTTGCAGTATGTTAGAAATTGGCATCCAAATTTTCAGTTTGAGGATGATTTGTCGATTCTCCAGATAGATTTTTCTTAAACAGAATCATTCAAAATGTGAATTTTAGCAATTAATAACATTAAATCTTTAAAATTAAAATAGATATATATTATTAATATTTTTGACGTTGCTGAGTTGAGATATGATTCAAAAGTTAAAAGGAAATAAGATTACTTAAAACTATAATTTAACATTACTCTCAAGCCAATAGCTCGCAATAATGATAATAAGTCTGTGTCAATTTAAAAGATTTTTTCCTTTAAATTTTCTTCCCTTTTCGCGATTGTTTCAAAGAGAATTTGATTGACTTTTTCGATACAATCGCTATATTTTTCATTCATGGCAATGTCATAATTAACGTCTTTTTATTTTTAATACATTGCCTTTTTTATTTCTAGAGTGACAAATTTTGACTGCACCCAGGACACGGGTGCTGAATTTAGTTCAGCACCGTGAGATGTCCGCGCGGGAGTAGTTTCTCTCATAGTAGCGAGGGCATCCAAAAATAATGTTCAAATCAATCAGCCACAGCACTTTATCTTATTTTGACCGTTTAAAATGTTTAAGTACCGTTAGAGAATTCAGCAAGGCGATCGCTTTTTATCAGGTTTATTGGTAAGCTGAAAATTATCAGTTACTTGGTGAAAGACAGTGCAACTTAGTTTTACTGAGCATATATTGGAAAACTGCCAGCCAACAAGGTAAAAAGATGTGGCGAAAAGCAAAGACTAATTAATGTAGTTGTAAAAAACTTGCAAAATTGAGCCAACTAGCACTTCTAATGGCTCTAGATTACGATCAACGGGGTCTATTGTTAAATTGCGGTCACATAGCTTGAGAAATCGCCATTGAGTTCCACTAGTAATGCAGCCGTAAATACAGGATATTTGTTTTTGCTGTTGTCGATTGAATCTTTGGGCGGCAATCATTTCAGCAACTACCTGTCCCATACCAGTGTTTAGGTCGGCGAGTTTTGCTTCTACCAATACCAAAACTGGAGCTTCTACTGCATACTGTTCGGGAGACAAACTAAATAGATAATCGCAAATTCCGACTAATCCTAATTCGCGATCAATATTAAATTCTGTTCCTGAAAATAAGGATACTTCCTTTTTTAGTAGTTTTCTGATTTTGATTAAAATTGGTGCAATCAGCATTTCCGAACGGGCTTTTTCTGTTCCAATTGCGATTGCTAATGGTAAGTTTTCTTCTATCGTTTGGCTTAAGTCTAAGATATGTTCTGATTCAATGTGAGAATTTTTAAGAGCTGGCTCATTTTCAATAGTTGTTAAATTAAACATTTTCTTAACTGTAGAAAAGGAGAAATTACTGTAACTCATAATTTTTTATAATTTAATGTCTGGCTGAAAACTGATGTGCCTCGTGCCTTCGGAACAAAGGCGCCCCCTCACGCCGCATGTAAGCCAAACCAGCAAACAAACAGCATAAGTAACTCCAAAATGTTTTTACTAGATTGACCTTGGACAAATAAATTTTCGATTTAGAGCATCAAGACATGTTTATCTTTAAGAGATCTATCGGTTATAGCTTACAGCCCAACCACCTCATTTTCGTAACCACAACTGACGTTGCTTTAAGAGAATGTGCCATCACTACCCTGAACTTCTTCTTGTTTAGATACTCTAATTCCTGCTCGAGCATAGTGCAGATATTTGTACCAACCTCTATATTGAGAATGCTGGGGATCGTCATTCGGCTTTTGATTGGTAGGAGACTTTAATTTACTATTAGCTGATTCGATAGTGTAGATTGACAACCCGATCAGCAACCAAAAACATAGGCTCAAGACTAAGATTGTACTATTGACGGCGAAAATACCAATAACCTGGATCAATATCTGTTGCAAGGGAATGATTGGCACATCAAGATAGGGCGGGAGCTGATTAACAAACAATCCTGTCGCCAAAGTCCCCCAGATACCACAGCCCAGATGAACAGGAATTGCACCAACAGGGTCGTCAATCCGCAGTTTTTTTAAGAGTCTTTCCAAAAAAATGATCCATAGACTGCTAATTGCTCCAATTAAGATAGCTACCGCCAGACTGACATAGACTGATGATGCCGTAATACTAACTAGCCCGCCTAAAATACCGTTGATCACGAGTGGAAGACCTGGCTTTTGTCCCCGCACTCCTCGCAACAACAGAATAAAAACCCCTCCAGATGCCCCAGCTAACATAGTAGTCACAATAACATGAGGAGTATCAGGAATAGAACCAGCCGAACCACCATTAAATCCTAACCAGCCCAACCAAAGAATCAAACAGCCTAAGGTCGATAGCGACAAATTATAGTAGCGAAATGATTGTGGTCGAGCAGAAAAACGGTTACCTCTGATCTCATCGGGATTAAAGCCTTGCCAACCCCGACGTGGACCAATCAGAATTGCACCGACCAAACCAGCCATTCCCCCTACCGAATGTACTACCGTAGAACCTGCAAAATCGAGGAAATTAGAGGTGGTTAGCCAGCCATCAGGATTCCAAGCCCAACGACCAGTAAGTGGATAAGCGATCGCAACTAGCAAGAAGCTAAACCAGAAAAAAGCCCAAAATTTGACTCTTTCTGCCATTGCTCCCGAGACAATGGTGGCGGTTGTCCCTGCAAACACTAACTGAAAAAAGAACACTACCATCCAGGGTTGTCCAGGGTAGAGAGCATCCAAGCTATCAAATCCTACGTTAAAACTATCGATTAACGGAGGATCAAATGCTTTAAAGAAAAAACCCGTTGCTCCCATCCAGGAATTACCATTGCCAAACATCAAACCAAAACCGCAGATCCAATAGGCTAAGATCGAAACACAGAAAACAATTAAGTTTTTGGCTAACACATTAGTGGCATTTCTGGTTTGGCATAACCCCGCCTCCAACATAGCAAAGCCAGCATTCATGAAAAATATTAGACTACCTGCCACAATTAACCAGAGGGTATCAACCTCGACTGATACGGTTGCTTCAGTAGTAACTTGCGCTACTACTGGCTTTAGGGGAATCAGGAGTATAATTACCAGAATAAATAAACCAACAAATCTAAATTTAAGCTGTCGAGCGATCGCCACTTTCAAAAACAATTTAATTGTAATATTATTGTCCCCAAATTTTAGGCTGATGATGCGACACAACACAAGAGATTGCTCGAAAAGATTATTGGTGTAGCCAAGGCAATTAAATCAAAGAATTATCAATAAAGACTGCGTAATTTAAACAAAAGCAAACAATATTGAAGCTACACTGTATCAACGAACACTGTAATGTCAAAATTGTTATGGGAGATACTATATCCCAAGCTTTTCTTAAAGAAACTACCAACAAAAATTTAGGAGTAGACTAGATGATTTTATTAAATACTCTCAAGATGGTTGTTCAATATGTCACAGAAGGATTTATCGAAATATTCAGCCCTGATTATGAACAGTATCCTGCCATAGGCGTGCAGCCATATAGCGGAACTATCAATCATCATTCTCGATTTGACTGGTAATACTATTCAGTAGACTTATGCGCACGAATCATAATTGGCTACTGAGGTAAGAGGTTAAAGGTTAAAGGGAGAATTGATTTATTTTCTATTCATGCAAGAGGTCTAGTATTTCCAAATATTATGTTAACAATCCCAATTACCCTATTTAAGAACCAATAGCCCTGATGTTACTATCAGGGCATTTGTTCTAAACACTCAGCAAAGCACATAGTAAAGTTTCCCAGATTTGAGCGCCTAAACTACTCCAATAACCCCTTTAGTACCATACTAAAAGTGCCTAAACTCTTCAGTTAAACAAAAGACAACTGCCCTTCAACTAATTGTTAGTAAAACGATCATTTTCCCAATCAGGGCAACTATCCCCCTCAAAACCAGATGGATGCATCCCACATACGAGCAAATTGCCATTGTAAACCTGCCCATGATAATTAGCACAATTGATACAGGCTGGATGGCTCTGGGCAGAAGGTTTATGGTAACTCACCATGGTGAAATCATCATCACTAAAATGCTCCCATTCGTCTGATATGGCAACATCTATTTCATCGGTGGTGGTAATTATTACGTCTACTAAATTCCGTACAAAGCTGTCAACTTCCCCAAATACATCGGATTCAAACTGCTCAAAAAAATAGCTTAAATTCTCACTTGCTTCATCGACTACTGACTCTGCTACCTCTCCTACCTCATCCAAAAAATGCTCAAAGTCGTGGGAGGCTTTTTCTATCTGTTTGCGCCATTCGTCCTGCCAATCATTCATAATTATCCTTGTTGACAAATATTACTGGTTCTCATAGTTTATTGTCTTACATTTTTTTCTTCAAACGTCGTAATTCTTCTTGTAGAAACTCAACTTGTTGACGTATTTCATCACTATTATCACCCTTCTCTGATGTTGCTTCATCTTCATCCACAATCTCAATGCGGCGTGGTTGTTTGCCATCTCGCTCATTGCCAGATACATTTTTCTGCTGTGCTTGTTCGACTAAATCATCAACAAATTTGCGAGCATCCTCTGTGCTCATTTCTCCTCTGGCTGCCATTTCATCCGCCAGCTTTTGTGCCTGAACTTTAAGATCTTTTAATGTATCATTGGCTTTTTCTTGAGCATAAGAAGCAAAGCCAACCCCCATATAAAAAGCTTTTTTGGCAATATCTTCAAAATTAGCCATCTATTGTCCCTCCCGATCGCACTATGGTCTACTGATAGTGTATATCATCTCTAAAATTGACTAACTATCGTGCCTGTAATTTGCGGTTTGTAACTTACGGTGATTTTCAACAGTATTCCAATAGGCAGACCACAAAGGTTAAATTCTGGAAGGCTAAAAGCTAAGAGCTATCAATTAATCAATTGGTAGACAAACTCGAAAACAAGTATAGCCAGGTTCAGAAAAACACCGAATATCTCCAAAATGCTCCCTGACTACAGTTCTAAAAGCTAGACTCAGTCCAATTCCTGTACCCTCACCAACTTCTTTGGTAGTAAAAAATGGTTCAAACATTCTGTTTTGGACTTCAGGAGAAATTCCTGGTCCATTGTCGGCAATTTCCACTACAACATAATCATCATCCAGGAAAGTACGAATCCAAATCGTCCCTTTTTTACCCACTGCGTAAATAGCATTATCAATTAAATTAGACCAAACTTGATTGAGAGTAGCACCATTGCCATAAAGTAGCGGCAGATCTTGAGTAAAATCTTGCTCAATTAAAATTTGTTGCTTTTTGATCTGATAGCTCATGATGGTTAGGGTACTTGACAAACCCTGGTTGACGCTAATATTACTTTGCATCGCCGAGCCTTTATCTAAATATGAATAGTTTCTGACTGCTCCTACCAACTCGGAAACTTTTGCCACTCCGTAGTCTAAGGTATTGAGCAAACTAGCTTCAGTTACCATTGTCTCTAGCAAAATTAACAAATCCTTGAAGGTATCGCTAGCTACCTGTTCACTAATTTCTTCTAATTGTTCAGGATCGATCCCTGCTACAAGTAGACTGGAAGTCAGTTTCCAGCCATCTTCTACTCCCTTCTCTTCGAGCCACTGCACCAGACGATCTTCTAAGTCCATTTTTTGCAGAGGATCAAAAGAAAAATTGAGACACTTCGATTTGGTGGCATACATAAAGGTATTCTGCTTCAGCTTGGAGAGAATTTCCATCTGTTTAGGAGTCAAATGCTGCTCCATATATTTCAGCAAAAGATTATATCGGTTTGACATAATTGTTTGCAGTTGACTTACTGCCCGATGGGCAGCAGAGGCGGGATTGTTTAATTCATGAGCTAAACCAGCAGCTAAAGTTCCTAAAGCGATAAATTTTTCATGGCTTTGAGAAATAATTTGTAATTCTTGCAGGCGCTTGCCCATGTAATCGAGAACAATCTTTCTAATGGACGGAAAAGAAGCTATCATCCGCCAAAAATTGTCTTTATCAAAAAAATAGACGCAACTTCTACTTCTGGCTGCACCACTGTAGGGATAAGTCATTTCTCCCAGTAAGGCAATTTCTCCAAAAAAGTTATCTTGGCAATAGTTTGCCACCATTAGTTCGTGATTATCTACTTTGCGTGATATTTTAATTGTCCCTTCGGTGACGATGTAAAAATTATTTGCTAAATCTCCTTGTTGAAAAAGTATCTCCCCTGCTTGGAAACAGGCTTCTGTTCCAGTTTGCAAAAGTTCTTGACGTTCGTTAACAGATAGTTCTTTAAATAGTGTGATTGTCTCGATCATAATTATTGCCTCATAAACAAATTTTGGTACTAGCTAATTGTTGTCGCCGCTTTTACGGGACGATAAACTGTCAGGTATTAAGGTTGACGAGGAGACGGGGAGACGGGGGGACGAGGGGCAAGAGAGATGGGTTGAAGGTTTTGCTTCTTTCTTGGTGCCCGTGCAATATGTCGTCTTACGACGCAAAGGGCTTGCACCCATGCTTGGTCGCACCGCTAATTCAAATATATCCAATTTAAATGATCAACAGCTTACAAGCCCTAGCATTTATTCAGGAGACACGTACTTACTAAGGACGATTTTTTGGCATTGGTGAATCAAGGTATGATTTTTAGAACTGGAGAATATCAATTGAATTTTAAAAGCTAATAGCTAATAGCTATGAACCGAAACATTTTGTATGTCATACATTAAATCACCAACGCCGATTTTTTTAATAGCAAGAAGAGAGATATTGATGGACTAACTTGACGGCTATCGATCCTTCTCCCATAGCCGAAGCTGATTGATTGATGGGGTTACAGCGTACATCTCCAATGGCAAAAACTCCAGGGATGCAGGTTTCAAAGAGTAATGGATCGCGTTTTAAACCCCATTTAGATTTTTGTTTACCTTGATTTACTAAATCGTTACCTGTGACAATATATCCATCTAGATCGCATTCTATGACCCCCTGTAAAGAGCTTGTATTGGGCTTGGCACCTATAAATACAAACAATGAATTGGTCATAATAGTTTCGGTCACTCTTGTTTTAAGATTGACTATGGTTAAAGTTTCTAGTTGAACTGTTCCTGACACTGCTACTACTTCAGTCAATGCTTTGACTTTGATGTTAGGCAGCATTTTAATGCGATCTACAAAATACTTTGACATCGTTTGGGCTAAGGATTCTTCTTTGAGCAGAATGGTAACCGAGCGCGCATAATTAGCTAGATAAATTGCCGCCTGAGCTGCCGAGTTCCCACCACCAACGACATAAGTATCATGATCATGACAAGAAATTGCTTCAGAGATCGCAGTTTCGTAATAAACTCCTGCACCAATTAGTTGACTGATGCCTGAAATCTCTAATTTTCGATAGCTAACTCCTGTGGCAACAATTAGAGTTTGACAGCTTAATTTAGTATTATTGGATAAGCTAAGGTACTTGTAGCGATTATTAACTGTAATATTAATCACCTCAACTGATGCAATAATCTCTACTCCTAATTTGTGCGCTTGTACTCTCTGCTGGTTCTCTAGATCTTGTCTGGTAAGAATTGAACTAACAAAATAATTTTTAAGAGAAGAGCGATCGCTGATGTGTTCTTGAGGATATTTTTTTTCAATGAGTAAGGTCTTTAATCCTGCTGAAGAACCACAAATAGCAGCGGCTAAACCAGCTGAACCTTCGCTAATAATTATTAAGTCATAGAAGGGAACCCGAGAGCGATTGCGGAAACCCACTTTGGCGATGATTTCTTCTATTGAAGGACATATCATCTGAGAACCATCAGGAAATATAATTAGCGGTAATTTTGTACAATCTTGATTGGTCATCTCCATCAACTTACAGGCTTCTCGATCTTGGTCAAGATCACGATATCTGTAAGGAAGATGATAGCTAGCTAAAAAATCTTTGATTTGGTGAGTTTGAGTTGAATGCCGAGAGCCAAGAATCTGAATATATTCGTGAGCTGAAATTTGTGACTGTTGTTTTTGCCAAATTTCTAACAAATCGTCCAGCACAGGATACAAGTTAACTTCAAGTGGAGTCCACGGTTTAGTCAAGTAATAGTCAATTTTCGCCTTATTAATCGCTTCGATAGCAACACGGGTATCAGCGTAAGCTGTTAACAACACCTTTTTGGCATTGGGAAACATCGGGCTTGCTGCTTCGAGAAATTCTATTCCCGTCATTTTGGGCATCCGCTGATCGATTAGAAACAAGCTAATGGGTTTTTGTTCCAGCTTTAAGTGGGGTAGAGCCTTTAAGATTTTTTCTCCTGAATCAGAAGATAATATTCTGTATGATGAACCATACTGCTCACGCAGATCTCGAACAACGGTGTGCAAGATTTCTCTGTTGTCATCCACTACGACTATTAACGGCTTGTTCATAATTTCAGGTTCCCTACGCTTTGAGCTTTAAAAATTCCGTCAAATTACTGGGAAAAGATAGAGCTTAGCAGTGAAAACTCAATACTTATTTCCTGAGACTACTTCTTGACTACTATTGAGAAATAAATTTGGTTAACAATTTAATAGCTTTAGGTATAAGTGACTATTGTTTTATTTCAATTGATCTGGTGCCCAGAAAAATTAACTTAGATATCAACATTGTTATCAGAAAAGCTAACTAGTACTCCAGATAACAATAGTTGGCTCAACAATTTTTTTGATTTTCAAGATGTATCTGTTATTTTTGAAGTCAGGCATATTTCCAACACATCCCGAAAGACAGATTCAGAAAATTATTCCCATAACAAAGCCATAAAGTTTTTTATTACATTCAAAGCAAGTTTTCTCCCACAAGCATACAATCATTCACTATTTTTTCCTCAAAAACAATATGTTTATTATTATCCTTAGCTACGGCTCAAAGATAAACACTATTATCCCTTCTTCACAGTCTCCTTTCACTATCATAATTTTACAGTTAGACAACTTAACTTTAGTTAATTAGTGGTATTTGATATTAATTTAATCTTATTTTTATTATTCAACTCTAGCCAAATTAGAGATTTTAAATAAAAACTTAATACTCCCTACATAATATTTACCATTTTTATGGTATTCAGCGTCAAAAAATCTTATCTTCAAGTGCCAGTAGACTAAAGTAAATTAGATTACCTTTATTCTTTTCTCATCCTTTTCTAATTTTTGCTTGTTACTTTAAAAGAAGTATTCATAATTAAATTAGTACATAGCTACTTTGATAGTTTATGACTTTAATAGTTTATGCTCTTAACTTTTATATGTGAACTCAATGATGAGTGATGTAGTCAAAACCTTAGTCCCTAATTCTCTGAAAACTAATTTTAGAATTATCTGCATTCAAGAAGGAAAAACCATTAGCAAGATGATTGAGGAATTACTTGTTGATTTAATCAAATCAGATATAAGTATTGAAAGAGATTTGAATCTACCATCAGACAATCTTGTGGTAGTTAAAGCATACGTTCCCAAGGAACTGAAAAGACAGTTCAAAATCTTTTGTATGGAACAAAAGGTTCCGATGAATCTTGCTCTTCAGAATATAATTAAAAGGCGAGTTTATTTAAATAACCAAGCGCCAGAATAAATTATTTATATTGCTAAGGTAATGCGAGAATCGATTGAGGTTTCATCAGCGTATGAAGATAAATTAACCCTTAATTAATGCCTAACTTACTAAAGATAAACTATTATAAGATATCATACTTATAATATGTGGGATGATATATTTATTTAAAAATTTATGCTAGTTACACTGCTTAATTTTAGCTAAATATTATGTTATATAGTCTTTCTTAAATAGATGAGGTACACCTAATCAACCATCAACAATTAACAAAAACCAAGATTTATCAACGTATCTCATACAAATGACAAAGCGGATGCGACCGAGCCGCAGTAAAACTACGGCTCGCACGCGCACCAAGCAGGCGAGAGTTTTAAGGGCGTAAATGTGAGGTTCCCTCACATTGTTGACCGCCCGCACTGCCGCATGTACCGCTATATACTTTATTTTTCCTTGTCTGTCTACTTTATTTATAGCTTGAAATAGAATAATTGCAGGAAATAAATAAATTAACTTTTTACTAAATATGTATGGTTTTAATGTCTAGAAATATATACATCAAATAAAATAACTTTGGGTTATATTTTCCCTTGAATTTGAACTTGAACTGCTTGACATTTTGAAAGATGTCTCATCAAATAATGTAGAAACTTCTGTTTAAACTTTGTCTATATATTCCTAAAAATAACTGTTTTTAAAAAACTATTTTACAGTAATATGGCTATGTCAAATACTATTAGTTCGAGTAGTTTTAATCAAGTAAAGCTAAGTATTCTGCGTCAGGTTAGCGAATTGATTTTTGATTAAAACTAATGCCTCGGTATAAATTCAGTAAATTTGTTAGTAAGTGTATTGGTAGTTACTAGTGATTAGTTATACATTATTTTAGCAAATTTATTGCTTTTGAGAAAACAATTAGTACACAAGGTAAAAGCTCATGTCCAAACCAGTATTGCTAGTAATAGACTATAGTGATCACGTTCTTCAAACTATTAGTAAAAATTTAATTGATGAATATGGCGATCGCTTTGAAGTGATGCAAAGTGATTCATGCACCGCAGCTCTAGAAAAACTCAAAATCTTAAAGATACAAGATCAAGAAGTAGCATTAATTTTAGTCAATCAGCAGATGCAACAGATGTCTGGGGAAGAGTTACTTGAACAGTCCCTAGATATTTTTCCAGATGCCAAAAGAGTTCTGGTAACGGTTCAGGGAAATATTAAGCCCGTCAGCACTGCCAAAGTTGACTACTATCTACCTGAAATAGACAATACCGCCAAAGGAGAGCTTTATCCAGCACTAAACGATTTGTTGGAAATGTGGCAAGAAAAGCTGATGCCAAGTGTTGAAGGGATTAGACTTATTGGTAATCGATGGTCACCGAAGCTCTATCAGATCAGAGACTTCCTAGCCCGTAACTGGGTTTCCTACAGTTGGATTAATATCGACTCCAAAGAAGCTCGTTGTTTGATCAAATGGTTTTTTGCCGATGATGATGTCCGTGCCAAACCCCTGGTATTATTTCCCGACGGTTCTAAACTGATTGATCCTAGCTTAGAAGAAATTGGCGCCAAAATTGGTCTTCAGATGCGCGCGGAGAAACCATTTTATGACCTAATTGTCATTGGTGGTGGACCTAGTGGGTTGGCTGCTTCTATCTACGGCGGTTCAGAAGGACTAAGAACCCTTCTGATAGAACGAGAAGCATTGGGTGGTCAAGCTGGTACTGCACCTCAAATTGATAATTATTTAGGTTTTCCAGTTGGCTTGAGTGGTGATGATTTAACTAGACGTGCGGTAGCGCAAACTAAGAAGTTTGGCGTAGAAATTTTGATTCCCCAGGAAGTAAAAAGTATTCGCATCGATGGACTATATCGATTTGTTACCTTAGCAGATGGTACCGAAATCGGGGCATATTCAATTTTAGTTGCCACAGGAGTATCCTATCGTAAAATCGGTGTTCCCAGTATTGATCAGTTGACTGGAGCAGGTGTCTATTATGGTGTCGGCAAAAAGCCTGCTACCTGTAGTGATGAAGATATCTTTATCATTGGTGCAGGAAACTCTGCTGGGGAAGCAGCTTTGTATCTGGCAGAGCGAGCTAAAAGCGTGAATATTGTGGTGCGGGGCAACACTCTAAAAAACAAAATGTCTCAATATCTGATCGATTTAATTGACGATACAGATAACATTAAGATTTGGATGAATACTAACGTGATCGAAGCGAAGGGACAAAATCACTTGGAAGCTTTGACTTTAGATAATCGTTTATCTGGCGAGCGAATTACCCTTGATGCAGACATGCTGTTTATTCTTATTGGCTCTACACCTCGTTCTGACTGTATTAGTAAACTATTAGGACAAACTCCTGAAGGATTTATCTTTACTGGAGCAAGTACTCAAAATAGCAACAGTACAGGTGAAGGTGAATATGGTCACTGGAAAGAAGAGCGCGATCCTTTCTTACTTGAATCTAATGTTCCTGGAATTTTTGTTGCTGGAGATATTAGAGAAGGCTCAATCAAGCGAGTAGCATCAGCCGTAGGAGAAGGTTCGGTTGCCGTTCAATTGATTCAACAGTATCTAGAGCTTATTTAGAGCAAAGACGTGAACATCCTGGTAATTTAGTTAGCAGTTGTCACAAGCCTCATACTTTTATTAATGTAAGTCATTTTTATTTTAGTTCCGTGAGTTTAGTGACATCGCAACAGCTTCTACAGATGAAGCTGCTCTTTATCGATTAGATTACGAGGCTAGTTCAAACTTTCTTTAAAAACTTTCCTTACCAGTTAATAAATGGGTCAAAAGCCCCGTTATTGATGACGATTAGGACAAAGGGCTTGCATACATGATACATGTAAGGGTAAAGGTTAAGGGTTAAAGGAAGTAGAAATTAACTGCGTAGTAGATTAATTCAACCTTTTCCTATTAACCATTTCCCTTTAATCTTCCGTTTTACCGTTCATTTATGTCGGTGAGGAGTCAAGTAGCTTTGATTCAATCTTAAGGAGCATAAGCGTGAATTTACATCGCGCTTACCCATAGTGATTTCAGTTTGCTAAATTGCCCAGAGCCAATTTTTAGATAAATCTAAAGCTGATTTTCTTCAATATCTGCAGTTTTTGTCCTGTACTTAAAAAAAATTGAGTCTTTTCCTAACTTAATCTAGATAATACATACGCACCAGAAAAATCGATATGTCTGAGAAAATTATTATTGAACCATCCCTATTATCGGCAGATTTTGCCAGTTTAGGAGCAGCAGCCAGAGAAGCCGAAGCCGCAGGAGTTGAAGCTATTCAAATCGACGTCATGGATGGACACTTTGTCCCTAATCTGTGTTTTGGTCCAGGTATAGTTGCTGCTTTACGTCCTTTGGTTAACTTGAAGCTAGATCTCCATCTAATGATTGATGAACCAGAACGTTATTTAGAAAACTTTGCTCAAGCAGGAGCAGATCGAATAATTGTTCACCAAGAAGCCTGTACTCATTTGCATCGCACTTTAGCCAAAATTGCCACTTTAGGTGTAGAAGTTGGTGTGACGATCAATCCTGGTACCTCTATTGAAGCAATTGACGAAGTGTTGGACTTAGTCGATCTAGTACAAGTTATGACCGTCAATCCTGGCTTTGGAGGACAATCATTTATCCATTCTCAGCTAGATAAAATTAGTCGTCTACGGGAGAGATTACAGCAACGAGGTAAAAATATACCCATTGCGGTAGATGGAGGTATTAATCCTAAAACCGCCCCCTTAGCTGTAGAGGCTGGAGCAACAGTATTAGTTGCTGGATCAAGTGCCTATAATTCTCAACGTTCTTTAGTTGATAATCTGAAATTGCTACATCAAGAGATTGCCGATCGCAATTCTCTCAAACACCCCTTAAATTCCTACGCCTAAACCTCTGAAATTCTAACCGAGTAACAATTAATCGCTATCAATCATGTTTCTGGCTTACTAACGCAGACATTTCAGTTTGATTAATGATATCAGGGTAATTAAACCGCGTTTAGTTTGAAACCCATAGTTTTCGTAAAGGTTTGGGGAAAGGGGAAAGGTTTTCAGAAATCTATCTTTTAATTTTAAAACTCCTGTCCTCAATGTGGACGCGGTTTAGGTAGCGTATGGTTTTGCTCTTAATTGTTCTCTCAATTTAACTCAATAACAAAAATATTATGATTGCCACTCCTCAAATTGCCACTCCATCGACAAAAGCAGTGGAAAATCTGTGTATCAATTCGATTCGCTTTCTCGCAATCGATGCTATCGAAAAAGCCAGTTCGGGACATCCAGGATTACCGATGGGCGCAGCACCGATGGCATATGTGCTGTGGAATAAGTTCCTGCGCTTTAATCCCAAAAACCCTAACTGGTTCAACCGCGATCGCTTTGTACTATCAGCAGGACACGGTTCGATGTTGCAGTATGCCCTAATGTATCTGGTGGGCTACGACAGCGTGAGTATCGAAGACATCAAGCAGTTTCGCCAGTGGGAGTCAAAAACACCAGGACACCCCGAAAACTTTGTGACCCCAGGAGTGGAAGTAACCACCGGACCACTAGGACAGGGAATCGCCAACGCGGTAGGTTTAGCCGCGGCA
>JBCCDL010000061.1:0-14381 GCA_039030815.1 Cyanobacteria bacterium P01_A01_bin.83
AGTCGTGGGCGATGTTTTGTTCCCACACAAGTTAATTTTGTAGAGGAATTAAATTACACCGTTACCTTAATATCTGCTCTCTCTTCGGTCGATTTAATTCTTCTTGTAGCGCAGTGAGTTCTTTATTTAGCATCCGTTTTACCTTGTGTAGTGTTGTTTGTAGAGATAGAACTACACAGACAGATAAATCTAAATAGTTATTTTGATATGAGGTCGTCATAGATTTCTTTAATAACGCAGTCGTAGGCTATTGCCATTCCCGTCGTAGTGCGTCCCCAAATAGTAAGCCCGTAAAACTCTTCAACAGTTTCGCCTTTAGCCTTAAGCTTTTCTCCCAAGTAGGAACTTACAAGCCAATGCTCGTAGACTTCACGGTTGTATTCGTGTAAGTCCCAATTCTGCTCATTGAAGTATTCTTGGATTGCTTGATGCTTAGTATCGTGATTAGGGTCTACTACGTAATAGTCTGTATCAGTGTCATATACGCCCCAGAGATCTACTTCTTCTTGAACGATACAGTTGTTTTGTTGGATCTCTGCTTCAGCTTCCTCCCAATCAATTGATTCAAGTAGATTCCAGTATTCCTCATCTAACTTTCCTTCTTTGTTAAGAGTGTAGACAAGAGAGGAGACGCAGTAAATTATTTCTCTCGATACGAAATCTTGAATTGTAATAATATTGGTAGTCATTTTGGTTTATTTATGTAGCATAAATGGGCAAAAAAATAGAGCCAGTTTAATGTCTATGGCTCAGGACAGAATTATTGGATTGTTGATAGTTGAGATAAGTATTAATAAAACAATTGCTGAAAAGCTTGTTTGACGTGAGAAGCAGCACTGCCTTTGAAGAACCAGAGCGTTGTCTCCCAGCAAAAGAAAGAGACACCTTGGTGATATTTGTCTTTTGTAATTTCTACCTCATGGTTAAAACTTTCTGAATTTAACGGGAACTATAGATATAACCATTAAAAAATAGCTCTATAAATGGAATTACTTAATTTTTCTGTAGAACAGCTAGTTACAGAAATCATAGCTGTCAATCATGCTTGGAAAGAGGCGCAGGATTTATTCGATCGCGCCGATAATCATTTAGCTAATTCTCTACGAGATTTAAAAGCACGTTTACAAGTAAGACTTTTACGCAGCTACGCACCAGAATTAGTTTATCTCACGATAGATACCGATCCCGATCGCGATTATGATGAACCGCTTTACGGTTTGCGGTTAGTTAAATCTGTTAATGGCAGACAAGACGCTGCACATATGCCAATAAGAATTGCGGAAGAGAATTTGTCGGCAGCAGAGTTACAGCAGTTCGTTCAAAGCTAGCTATACAGAGGAACAAATTAATGATAGATAGTATCAACAATATATTTTATATAGTCATTGTCATCGCAGCTTTTGTAATTGGCATCGTAGAAACCATTTCGATCGCTAATTATCAAAGGAAAGATTGTGACACAACCAAAAAAGCGATCGCCATTCTGCAAAAATATCAAGGTGGTTATATAAAAATAGACAAAACAGAAAAAGTAGATAAAACAATAACTAGATGGTTAACTCAATATCTTAAAGGAGAATCTACCCCATCAGCTTTTAAACCCGAACAAAGTAAAAGTAATGATTTTATTTTGCTTGCTTATCCTTCAGTACTAGGCAAACCAGTACCCAGAAGCCCTGTCAGTTTTGCTCCTGCTTTGTTAACCGCTATTGGTATTCTAGGAACTTTTAGCGGTATTTTCTTGGGTTTGCGAGGAGTAGATCTGGAAAATATTAATGAATCCGAACAGTTGATAGAAGCAAGCCAAAAGCTATTAATGGGAATGAAAACCTCTTTTTCTACCTCCCTATTAGGACTAGGTGCAGCTATTACTTTTATTCTAATCTTATCTTTGGGGGCGAATAAACGTACTGCAATTCGTAACCGTTTGCGTAAAAAACTAAGCGATATTGCTTTTTTGGAAAATCCCAATCGCCTTTTGTCTCGTTTGGATAATGATGGCAATTTAGAAGTAGCAAAAACTTTAGAAACTGTCGCCAATAACTTATCTGGATTTAATGCTGATGTCATTGCCAATGCAGTAAAAAGTGCGATCGCATCTCCCGATAGTCCTTTGGTTTTAGAATTAAAACAAATTATCCACAATACCTCTAGTTTATCTAATTTAACTCCCAAGGCGATCGCCTCCGCAAATAGCGATAATTTCACAGTTTTAATTAATCCTCTTGCTGAAGAAATCAAACAACTGCGAGAACTTCAGGAAAGCCAAGGACAAACTGTAGAAACTTTGGTCAAACAGTTACGCAATGAATTAATCGAACCTGTAGTTACCAGATTGGATCAAAGTGCGGAATTGACTAAAGAAGCCTCCGCAGCAGTAACGGCTTTGAAAAACGAATTAGGCGACATTAGTACCAGTTTGGCGGGTGCAGTACAAACTATTCAAAGTTTCCAACAAGACACTCTGACTCGATTACAGGAATTTGCTGCCAATTTACAATCTATCCTCGGTCAATTCCGCACGGATACTCAAGGAGTAATGGAACAGGTTGCTGTAGAAATCAAAGAAGCAGTTAATCAAAGCATTACAGGAATGGAAGCACAAAGAACAGCTTTTGAAGCTAGTGCTAATCAAGCCTCACAAACTTTTAGAGGAATTAGAGAAGATTTACAAGCAGCTTTAGAGACTCAAGCAGTACAGCAGAAGCAAATGCTGCAAGATGTTCAAACCTCTACCGAAAGTGTTCTGGTCAAGGCTAATGAAGCTTTCGTGAATCAATCTAATACTCTGGTGACAGTAGGAAAAGAAGCATCGGGGTTGATGAATGAGGCTAAAGATAATCTCCTCGGTACATTAAACAATATCGATGGAATGCTACAAAACACCCGTTTAACAGTACAACAGGAGTTAGAACAATTCCGCCTCGACTATCAAGCAGCCCTACAAGAATTCTTTACACAACAGAATAATTTACTGAATGACACATTAGGCAAACAAAGAGAAGGTTTAGCAGGGGTAGTAGTCGATCTACAGCAAACCTTTAGTGAAGAAGCAACCCAAAGAAAAGAAATGACCATACAAGTAGATCGCAGTCTAGATCGTATTGGTGAAACAGTCAAAACTGTCAATACTCTGGCTAGTGCAATGGGTATGAATTCTAGCGAACGTTTGGGTCAATTACAAGAATTAGCGCGTACTATCGGTGGCGAAGCAAGAAAAGTAGAACGTAGTTACCAAAGTATGACCGAGCAATTCAATATTGCTCTCAATGATGGTAACGAAAGGCTCAATGATTACCTCAAACAAGCCAACGAAACTTACACCAGAAGTATCGAAAATGCGGATGAGGCTGCTGCGAAGGTTTGTACCCAACTCAATGAAACTTCTCACGGTTTGATGAGTGTAGCTGAATTTTTAGTTTCTGCTGCTAACGATCTTCAAAACAGCAGTGGAGGCAACTAAACATGAACAGTTTTGAACAATTTGAACCAGATGCAGAATTGGAAGAAGACAATGCGGGAATTTGGTTATCTATCAGCGATTTAATGTCTGGGTTGTTGATGTTTTTTGCTCTTCTATTTATTGTCGTACAGGTTCAGCTTCAGCAAGAAATTATTCGAGCGCAGAAATTAGAAAAAGAACTGGAAACATATAAAAGAATTATCGATCAATTACCTTTAAGAATCATTAGTGCTATTGAAGGGAAATTTGGTCAAGGAATTGTCGAAATCGATCCTAAAACTGGAGATGTAAAAATTGGCGATCGAATTCTTTTTGACGAAGGTAGTGCCGAACTAAAACCAGAAGGAAAACAATTTCTTAAACGGTTTATTCCTATCTATAGTGACGTTATTTTTTCCGATCCAATGTTTGAAAATCAAATTACCCGTGTTGTAATTGAAGGTCATACCAGTTCGGGAGGCTCGGAAAAAGGCAATATGGAATTGAGTCTGAGACGTGCTTTGTCGGTATCTGACTATATTTTTTCTCAGCAACTCAAATTTAAAACCAAACAGCAATTCAAACAAAAAATTCTAGCATCGGGAAGAGGAGAAATAGATGCTAATCAAAGTCAGGATAATCCCCGCGATCGCAAAGTTGTTTTTCGCTTTCAATTCCGTAGAGAGGATTTTGGCGAGTTGCTGAAAAGAGCTAATACTGTAGACGAATCTATTACTAAATGAATATTCAATTTCGTAAAATACATTTACTTCAACTTCCAGAAGTAGATGCAGATGCTTTGATCGATTTGGCAGGAGATAAACAAGATAGTGGTTTACATCCTCCTGCATTACCCAAAGGCGTAACTAGAAGTAAAACTATCTCTCGTTCTAATTTAGATGAAATAATTTGGGATATTGAACATGGCGATCCTCAAAATATTACTCCATTGGAATGGATTCACTGTCTGTATAATAAAGAAAAATGGGATAATCTAAACCCAGAACGAAGCAGAAAAACATCAGAAGCAATCTGGAAAGCAGCAGAACAAAATACTTGGTTAAAACAAAGATTATTTTGGAATTTAGTTCTTTATCATGGAGGAAAGATTAATTTTGCTGAATCTTTATCGAGAATGATGTCTTGTTATGTACCTCAAAAAAATACAGATATCAAAAAAGTAAAAATTATTAGAATTATTAAAAAAATAGATTTTGCTAATGAATTATGTAAATTATGTTGTCAAGAAGAATTAACTCCTGATGAATTATTCAGTGTGAATAAACTACCGCGTGTAGATGTCATTGTAAATAAAACAATAGATAATATTGTTAATGTATTTTCTTCATATACCAACTTAGATCAAAGCCAATATTTATGGCTTATTAAATGCTTGAATAAAATGGATGGGGTACAGCAATTAAAATCTGTAGAACAATTATTAGTTAAAGTCGATCCTGAGCTTGGTACTAAATATCCAGAGTTAATTAATTGGTTGCGTCAATATTATGGTTCGGCTGTATCTAACTCTCGTTGGAATGAATTATCTCCCGAAGCAAAAGCAGCAATGCGAAAATGGCTGGGTGCAGTTAGCTATCAAGATTTTCAAAGATTAGTAAATTTAATTTTAGATCGAGTACATCTGGCAGAACACGAACATAGAAGATTAAAAAGTCGTAGTGGATTTTGGTCTAATTATAGCGATCGCTTTGAACGCATTCGGATATTATTACCCCAAAGTTCGGTCAATATTTTAGGTAGCTATCTCAACCATCAAGATGTCGAAATTTTACGAGAAGACGGTAGCGATCCGACGGAAGTATGTATCTTTGATTTTGGAGATTGGTATGTAGTTGAATTCTTTCGCGGGAATGGTAGTGAGACTCGCCTTTTCAAAAGAGATGCCGAAACCGAACTAAGATTATTTAACTCTCAACTATCAATTAAAAAGCTTCGTTGCTTAGGATTAAATAAACCAATTCACGACCACGTATTTTGTTGGCAATATTATTGCGAACGGTGGTTGAAGCAACATAATATTCTTCCCAACCAAGGAACTACACATTTCAAAGGAATACCTCATCAATATAGTAGATATAGCCTACAAACGGGATTATCTGAGCCAAGTTTTGATAATAAAAGAAAACGCGATCGCAGTTTAGGATATTGGAAACGAGATATAGCTAAATTGGAAATGGGAATAACAGGATATTGTTGATAATACAATACATACTGCCGTTTTGGTTGTAAAAAATGCGATCGTAGTTTGAAGTGTTTGGAAAGACTGAGTTTTAGTTTAATTTTATAGTCATGTTCGGGACTATAAAATGCTCATTTGTAAATATAAATCTAATATCGAACTTCTATATTTCAAGCTTTCTAAATTAATCAAATTATTTTGATTCATGTTTTTAGATACTAATTGTTAATTGATATCCTCTTACGCACCGTTCGCAAGAGGATAGGGTAACTGTGACTACATGACTTATAAAATGACTAGTCTGGAACTGCTTTCTGAGTTAGGCTTATCAATCTCGCTATAGAGAATATCGACCCATTCTCCGTCAGTGGGAAAATGTTTTGGCTCGACACAAAACACCCAATAGCGATAAATCTTAAGGCTTTTACGCACTTTGTTAAAAGCTGGTTTCTGTGCTTGTTTGAGAATACGATAAGCTTTGTTTTCTTTCGTCACTACGGATACTCCTACGCGAGTAAATTTTCCTTGACAGTCCTCTAAATTAATCACCGCATCTAAGTAGAGCAGTTCCCAAACGGTGTAAGGATCTTCTGGGTCTTGTCGATGGGCGATCGCTCTCTCCCATCTGTTTGATAATTGGGTGGCAACTAAATCGGAAACGTGTTCAAAAGCTAAATCTGGATGCTGATATTCGAGTAATTGAAGACGAGAAGCAACAGTGCGGAAACGTAAACCTAATAGAGACATTGACATCCTCCTACAAATAGACACACTCAGCCCTTGGGGCTGGTTAATAGGAGGGCAAAAGCCCTAAATATGTCTTGGCTTACATTACTAAATTAATAACGTCGCAATACAAATATACAACACGATCCGCAGATCTGCCACTACCAGAACTATTGATTTTGTAGCCACTGTTTTTGGACTTTCTCTGGCGTTGGCTTTTCTACGAGTAGATAAAAGATCTCGATCGCAGCATTTTCAAGAATTAATAGGCTTAATTGTGAATAAGCCAAACCAACATCACAAATAGCGCAGTAGTTTATACAATTTCGCTCTTGACCATGAATACAATGCAGATTGACCAACAAAATACATCAAATATTCAGTCGGAAAATTTCCCAGATCGATCTACAGACAAGTTAGAGTTCGATTACGAAGCTTTAACAAGTTTAGAGAGTGGCGATCTTGGTTGGGAGGAATGCGTTAACTGGTGGCGAGAAAAATACCAACTGCTTACCGAAGAGCAAAATATAGAAGCTATTAGCCACAGTAAGAATTGGCTGCAAACTAGCGACAATAAATATTGGCAAACCGATTACGGTTATCGCTGGTATCTTAATTTAATAGATTTATACGGAAGCGAACTACAAAAACAAGAGGCGATCGCGCAATCTTTAATATGGATAAAATCAAATAAGGACGAATCAAACCGAGTTCGCCGTACACATTTGTATTTGGTTAATAAATATGGAAGTTGGCTAGATAAAGATAAGGCGATCGCCAGAACTATAGCATGGTTGGAAAGAAGAAAAACCAATTCAAACACGGGTAACGTCTGGATTGAATATATAAAATTAATTGAAGATCATGGATCTTTAAATCAAAAGCAAAAAACAATCACTAAAATAGCTAATTGGCTCAATACTTATTCTGAAGACATTCATCTGTGGCAAAAATATTTAACTTTAGTAGAAAAATTCGCGGACAAACGGCAAAAACAGGAGGCTATAGACAAAACAGCTAGCTGGCTAAAAGTTCATCCAGACGATGCGATGGTGCGGACAAAATATATTAAAACTATTGCTCAAAAAGGAACTTTAAAACAGAAGCAAAAAATAATTAATGAAACGGTCGTTTGGCTGCAAAATCATTCTCAGAGTATGGAGGTCTACAGACAATATTTAGTCATACTAGAAAAATACGGTACTCCACAACAACAAGCCAAAGCGATCGCACTAACTACTTCTTGGTTGCAGGAGAATCCAGAAAAAGGAGAAATACGCAAACAGTATCTACGTCTTTTGAGACAGTGTGACGCTGAAATTGCCGATATTGACTCAATAATTCGACAGCAGTGGTCGTGGATGAAGCAGCAACAAGAGGTCAACCATCAATTATGGACTGTATTTTTACCTTTGCTGCACAAACACAGCAAAAAGCATTTGGATATTATTCCTGCCGTTTGCGATTTAGCTTTAAAGCAAAATTGCGATCGCCCGTTAATTGCCTGTATGGTTTTTGGCAACTTTCGGGACTACCTCGATTACGATCGCTGCTATGAATTAGCTGAATTTATTTCTCAAAAGCCTTTACCGATAAATTTATGGCTAAATACCGCTCATGCTGCTAATTTCTTTCGGCATCATGGCGAACTAGAAAAAGCAGAGGAGATCTATCAGTCAATTTTAAGCAGTATTCTGCCTCATTATCAAAGCTATCAGACGGCAAAAGAAATTTATGCCAAATCTACCAAAGTAGCAGACTTTAAAGCCAAACAATATAAAACAACGCCACAAAAAATCATTCAACTTCTCAACTACACTTACTTAAATTACGGATGGCTTTTACTGTCTGGCGAAACACCAGATGTAGATAGAGCGATCGAATACACAAAAGTAGCATTAGAACATAATCCTCAAAACTCTCTAGCTCATTGGCAAATGACTAAATGCTATCGCTTAAAAGGCGATGGTTTCAACGCCGAAACTATTAATTGTTTCCATGACGCAATTAAATTCGAGCGAGAAGGCACGGGTCGTATTTCCTACGATTTTGGTCAATTTTACCGCACTGTTTTAGGAGATTTAACTAATGCTCGTAAGTATTTAGAAAGATCTTTGGAGCAAAAAACAACTCTTGAAACTTGTCTTGAACTTGTAGAATTGGAGATTGAGGATGATAATTTTGAACGTGCAGAATATTGGTTAGAATTAGCTTTGACTTTAATCCCCACAAGTCGTTCGGAACAAGAACAGCATAAGGAAATGCAACCTCGTCTCCAACTCGCCCTTGATAGCTTATCCAATCTATGCCAAGTCTAAATATAGACTAAAACGGATACAGGATACGTAAAAGAACCCATCAGCTAACCAACAGGATTTAATATGCAATTCGATCTAGCCCAATTAATTCACAATGTGTTGCAGGATGTGCCAAGTGCCATCCGAGTAGCACTCAATCACGGCACATTCACCGTCTCATCCGATAACGGACAAGACTTTTATGTAGAGTGTGGTAAGTGCATATATGGGGTGATGCGGTATTACAAAAATGATTTCACCGAAGCAATTCCATCGATCTATCCTAACCTCAACTCAATCCACTTCACCTACTATCCACGTAATCAAAATCCATGTCACCTAGAATATAGAATCGAAGCGATTAAAAATATCTTAGGCGATCGCTAACACTAACTTCCTTAATACATTCTCTGATACTTGGAACAACTAATTTGTTTACAATGATTTACGAACAGTCTTTAAAAACACCAAACCTGATTATAGTGTTTCTCAAGTGATCGATCGCGAAGAAGGAGAAGATTTGGAAGAACAAACGATTACCAAAATTGTTCACCAAGGATTTAGAGTAGAGGAGAAAATTCTACGTTCGATAAAGGCGATCGTGTTTAAAAAGCTAGCTTTGCGATTGACAAAGCAGAACAAGTGAAATAGAGATACGGATAATTAATAACTGCATTTATGGTAGAAATTTTGAGATATGAATAAATAGCGAAATGCCCAACGATTTTGCAGATGATTCATAGACTTCCATACCCTTACTATCCATCTCCTTAGCCATTACATCAATACAATGGCAGAGAAGCCTTCCCCTTTCTACACAAAGGTTGTGGAGGTTTTTCTTTTGTTGATCTGTGAGAAGTAAAGGTAGTCCTAAGTCATCATTAATGATATCGTCAATCTTTGACGGAGTAAGACTTTCGGTAGTTAATCCTTTAACGGGTGCGACTATTTTATATTTCCCATTTCCATTGATGGCAAGATGAACAATATCACCAAAGACTTTTGATGAGGCGATAGGGTCTTTTAGTTTTCCAAATACTGTAATATCTTCACCCGTCTTTAGAACTTTAGTTTTGATGAAAAGATATTCTCCCCATTTACCATTACGAACTTCAGGGTCATTTACTATCTTGGCAATTTTAACTGTCATGGTGTTTGTTTATAGTGAATTGAAACATTAAAAATGACCCTGTTTAATGTCTGTGAGTCAAAGACAGATTAATTAGTGACGGCAATGGATTTACCTCACTACGACTGTTACAAAATTCCCTGACAATTGATACCAACAGGGCGTGCAGTAATCAAAATAGTCATCATCTTGCCCCAAACAATACGGCACATTCTCAAGCCGACATCCCTTACACCAGAAAGATTGATCTGGTTCGCATAAATTACATTCACAAGGCAGGTCGAATACTGAATCTACTTTCATTTCTTTTCCTCCTCAAGTTCTAAAATGTAAACTCCCGATGCGTCCATCCAGCCATTTATTTCAGATTGCAAAATACTCTCAATGTCTTCTGTAACATCTTTAATTTCGATACCCTGACCATCAGCGTAGGTTTGTAACAGGACATCAGGATCTACAGATAGCCTAATTAAGTAAGTCATAATTTTATACTCCTTGTAGTTGATTAATAAGAGTGGTGCGTTTTTTATTGGCTTTAATGCCGTGTAGTTTGGCATACGCTTGTATGTCTCTATAGCTGTAGGCGTTCCAATCTGTAGAGATGCAAGTTATTTTCTTATTCTCTAGATACTGATTAAGTAAGTCAGCAATGAATACCAGAGCAATTAGAATAAGCAATGCTATGCAAGGTGATTGCCACATTGAAGTTAGTAGTGTTCCGAGTGTTAGTGTTTTCATAGTTGTTGTTTAATTGATTATTTAGTCAAGTTTTTAGTGTTTAAAAAAAGGCATTTAGAAAATATCGTCAGCAATATGTTGTGGGACGCACTCCCATACTGATTGGATAGTCCAGTGAGAGCGTCTATAACCTTCTTGTTCTTCGACAAGTAAAGCAAGAGCATCCCAATTGTTAGATAGCTCTCTTAAGACGGTGATGTAACAAACCATATCATCTACATTTAGAGTTATGGCGCGTCCATCCTGAATAATAGTTTCAGTTTCTACTGATACTAAAGTTATTCCTATACAGATATTCTTAGGGCGTGGGTCATAGTTGGCGTTATACTCGCCTTGTCTTGGCTTTGATATAGTCATGTTAGTATCTATAAGTTTTTAAAGCTGGATTTTTAGCCCAAATGAAGAAATGAAGGCGCAACAAAAAGCCCACTACTTCTAGTACTAATAGAAGTAATGGGATGCCCAGTTTAGTTAGTCTTTGTAATTGGCAGGACTAGATATTAAATTGTGTTTTAAGAGTTATAAGTTGTAATAATCAAGTAAATCTCGCCATGAAAAATTAGGCTTAGATATTAATTCTTGAAAATTAATTGGTCTGAAGTATTTTAATAAATATTCTACTGCCTCAATTACATCATCATAAACATTGTCTATATCTTGAATAGATAATGATTTTCCAAGCCAGCTTTTAATATATCTAGCATGATTTTCATAATCTATGTTTTCTAATCGATAATATTTTGATAGAAAAACAGCACCCAACTCAGCAATAATCTCTTCTTTCATATTTGCTCCCTTGGGGGATCTACCTTGTTGAAATGATGGTCTGTTTAACCTCTGAATTACTCCTGTTGTATGTATTAACTCGTAAAATAAGGTTGAGTAATAAGCAGAATTATTATGACAGCTTTCAAACTTAACCATTGATAATTTATCAATGCTTCTATCCGATCTATCATGTGCATAGCTAAATTTAGGAACAGATATAGCTTGATAATCAAATTCTATATTGCTAGCTATTAAATATCTTTTAACAACAGATTCAATATGAAATATTTTTTGGGGCTTATTATATTTGTTATTTAATTTTTCTATCAATTTTGCAAACTCACTTTGAAACTTTTTTTTAGTTTTCCACCTTCTTTTCCATTCAATAGATTTTTCTGATTTTTCTTCTTCTAGAATTATTTCTACTATTTTATCTTTTGCCAATAGAAAATTATTAGCATTTGACTTATTCATAATAAAACTACTCAGTAAATAAAATTCAAATTAAATTTAACTATCAGCAACATCATCTATTATTAAATATTTTATGTGCTTGGTTTAGAAAGTTGCCATACCGTGTAGCTTCTGTATCACCTTTGTGATAATGGAGGAATCGCCATTTATATCCTTATTGTTCCCACAAGCGAATACAAAAACCGCCACTCAAATAAATGAATGACCAGAATTGAGGCTGTATTTCTTTCAAGCAGTTTTATGACTTGCTCAGGTCAATATAGAATACTGTTACCAAATCACAGGCTCTTTCTACAATCTCTATTAGGCTCGTACAACAATGAAGTTGGTTCAAAAGAAAATAGAGGAGCTATATGTGATGAAAGTCGAGTATGGTCAGATAAAAGAATACTTTACAAAAAAAGACCATACAAAAAGGGGCTATGGTTATGGTTTTGTCACTCGAACATTTGACAATACTATTCGAGAAGATAAAAAAGATGTTTACTTTCATATCACAACAATTCAACATGATTTTCCTGATTTAGCTCAACAACTGAATAAAGGGTGGGCTAAAGATACTTATTTTTGGTACTTAATAGATACCAGCGATCGCGATAAAGTAAGTCAAGTTTGGTTAGATGCCAACAATATTCCTAATTGTTTTAGAGACGATTTAATTATTTATATTGTGCAGCTATGGAATAGCGATCGAGAATTACCTCTATGGATAGAACAAGTTACCATTGATTTACTTGGTAAGGCTCGTCAAGAAGAACTCCATCTAATTCATCTGTGTAAGCAAAAAGAGGCTAATGACTTTCAGCAAGCACTAAATGAGGCAACAGCTAACGACTCAAGACAACCTCAGAAAGAAGAAGATAACAAACATTTAGAGTTTAAATATTTAGAGCTTGCGGAAAGAATGCTCGATAAAGACTTTTATGCTGGTTTACCAGAAGATTTAGTTAATAGAGTACTCTGGGTCGAGCGTGATATCAGAACTAATTATCTCTCTCATATACTAGGTGGAACAAATCTCGTTATTGAATATAGAGATGGGCGAGTTTTAGGATATGACTGGATTAAACGACCTTCTTTATATGTAGCGAAAGCTATCTGTGTATTTGAACAATGGGGTTGGGATAGATCTTATTATCGGAATTACTCTCATTTTCTAAATTATTTTGAGGCTTGTGATAAAAGCGGAAATAACGCTTTCACTGAGAATTCTTTGTTTAAGATATTCGCCAGAAAAGAACATTATAAAAAGCCTGGGGTTTTTGACCCTTTTAGAGAGATTTGGAATTCAAGTACATCTACATCATACCTGGCTCTTTTTAGTGCTTTAAGAAGATTTGAAGACCACCATATATTAACTAAAGAAGAGTTCATGGAAGGGCTAAAACGAAATAAGGAAGCTAAGAAGAGAAAGCTACAGGAATATAAATCTAGAAAATATCCACGATTTAATGGTCGTAAATCACAGCCTATATAAAGAGTCTTTTTTATACTTGTACAGCAAAAGAATTTTGTATATTACATCCCACAAGACTAATGGCTCTTAATAATTATCCTCAATCCACACCAAATAGCAGCAGGAAAAAACAAGAGCGTGTCTTATCTGAGTGGGAACAAATAGACCGCAGCAGAAATACAACTAGACTAGAAGGGACTGCGATCGAAGTATTTGTAGAACAAGAACTTAAAGATGACTTGAGGTACAACATACTGACCAATGACTTTGAATTAAAGGGTCAACAGTTCAATATCAAGGTTTGCCAGTCAGAAATATACGAGCAATATAATGTAGACTGCTCTAAAGTACGCCTTACTGATGTCATTACTAAATGGTGCTTGAGAAATAAGTTCAATCCCATCAGAGAGTACCTGCTAGATAACTCCAAGAATGTAGCTCCTCTAAATGATATTTCTAATCTAGCAGCTAGGTATTTTAGTAATGACGATCCTTTAGATAATGTCCTGTTGATGAAATGGTTGTTGGCTACTGCTGCTAGAGGTTTATATCCTGGCACTAAGTATGATGGGGCATTAATTCTTACAGGGATTAAAGACGCAGGTAAGACATCATTCTTCCAAGAGATCAGTAAGGGGTGGTACACAGCAGACGTTACTAGTATTTCTGGTGATAAAGATATGAGTCTGCTGGCATCTGGTAAGTGGATTATTGTTCTAGACGAGATAGAAAAGATCATTAGAAAAGGTAATCGTCAAGACATCAAAAGCTGGGTTACTAAGACTAGAGACGATTTTAGAGTTCCCTATGATAGAACTCCTCAAAGCTTCCCTAGAATATTTACGATCGCGGGTACTTGTAATGATGATGATTTTCTTATTGAAGCTGATGACAACAGAAGATTCTGGATTATTGAAGTACAGAGCAAAATACGTTTTGATGTATTTGTTCCAGAGATAGACGCTATGTGGTCTGCCTGTGTTAATTTCATCAATCAATACCTGGAACTAAATAAAGAACTAAAGCCACAAGAAGCACTGAGAAGACTATGTGAGCTATCAGAGGCAGAAAAACAACAACTTAAAAACCTGAGTAAGCGTTTCGCTATGAAGACTGGCTGGGATGATGTTGTAGAAGAATTTATTAATAAG
>JBCCDL010000062.1:0-14372 GCA_039030815.1 Cyanobacteria bacterium P01_A01_bin.83
AACAAGATCAACATCCAGCGTTCAATCCGAGTTACTGTTTGGTGAACGATTGATGGCAAATTCAGGAACTAAGTTGGGAGTGATATTTGATTCAATTAGCCTCCCTGCATTATGCACAGGAGCCTCGGCAGGAGCAAAATCATTACTAGACTGTTCTGATTGAGGATCGCCTGCGGGCAACCAGCCTAGAAACGGCAGCGGTAATAATGTGGAGAGATTGGTAATAATTACTAATAGCCAAAGCAGGTCAAAGTTGCTTTCGGTGACACCCAACCAGGAAGTTAGTAATGCCCCTAATTCGTGAGACAACAAGCCAGATAAATTCCACACTGACATCAGCAAGGCAAATAAAGTCGCTTCCACTCCTTTGGGGCAAAGTCTAGCTGATAATACCAGTACTGGCATCCAGGTAATTTGTCCCACCACCGTCAGGATCAAACTATCTCCTAAACTAAACCAGTGGTCGTCTATACCTAAGGCACGGTTGGTATGAGTAACCAAAAGTAAGGTTGTCATGCCCAAAGCGGCAGCAATAACCGTACTCCAGCCCAGAATTTGTCGAAAGGGAACGGTTTTTAAATAGCGTTGAAACAAGAAAATTCCCACTAGAGAAGCAAAACTAGTAACCAGACGCACCCGCCCTAAAAACTCTGGTTCAAAGCCTAATTCATTAGTACTAAAGAAGAAAAAAGCTGAGTCAGCAGTAGGAGTAGCTTGCCAGACAAACAAAAAAGCGATGGGTAACCAGACTTGTTTTTGTTTAAGCGCTGACCATAGCTGCTTAATTTGCTCATTAACGGGAGATATCGTAACTTCTCCCTCAGCTGAACCAATTTTTGACTCTGCAATTAGCCAAGCAACACCAGATACAATTAGGGGGAAAGTAGCGGTAATCTCAAACACTTGATTGCTGCTGAGATGTTGCAATAATAATCCACTAAAGTAAGCTGTCAATAATCCACCAAAAGCAGAAGCGCCCCAAGACAAAGACTGTAGTGAACCTGATTGAGCTAAAGATTCTTGTCTGGCTCTTTCAACAATCAGAGAATCAACAATTACATCACTAATGGCGACAGACAGTGACGTTAGCAGGATAACAATAGTTG
Organism: Cyanobacteria bacterium P01_A01_bin.83; assembly: GCA_039030815.1. Taxonomy (GTDB): domain Bacteria; phylum Cyanobacteriota; class Cyanobacteriia; order Cyanobacteriales; family Xenococcaceae; genus Waterburya. Next base: position 1,107 of record JBCCDL010000062.1, read on the forward strand.
CCGTTAGTGCATTGTCAACTACAGTCGCCAATGCTAACCAGGATGCTGTGCCCAAAAATCCTGAGAGGATCAAATATGGTCGGCGACGATAGCCAAAAATAGGCAATCCATCGGACATAAAGCCAAACAGCGGTTTGACAATCCAAGGTATGGCAGTGATACCTGTCAAAGCCGCAACTTCAGCGGGGGTTAGACCCAAGTCGTCTTTTAAAAAAAAGCTAACCGCCAGCCGTGCCAATCCTAAAATTCCTTGTACAAAGTAGATCGTTAGAATTGCCAGTAGTTCTGGGGTTGGCTCATTACCAAATAAAATTTTATTCTGTATCTGTTTCTTAAAGCCTTTGAATTCAAAGGAATTAGCAATCATGTATATTATTAAAGTTTTATTACCATTGTTTAATAATAAGTAATCATAGCCTGAAAAACTGTCCCCTTTAGGGATGAGTTTGAAAAAAACTTAAAGATCTTGCAATTATAGTTGCTCAATCTGGTTTTGAAATTAGTAGCAAATCAAAAATCTAAATCTGCTAGTTTAGTTCGTTTAACTCTTCAAACTCCCCCAAAGAGTCATCAAATTTGTTGATGATGTCCAGCAATTGCGATACGACTCGTCTGTATATTTTTTTGCGCTCTAATAATTTGGGTTTTTCGTTGCAAGCACTCAGCACAGTATCTCTTAATGGTTCTTTACCTGAGAATTTGTAATCAGTAATCATTTTATTAACTGCTTCTTCCTTCAGATTTTCTTCCCAGCAAAGCTGCTTGATGGCGACCATACGTTCTTGATTCCAGAAATCTCTAAATACTGGTTCTACTGCTTCTTGGGAATCTATATTGATGATGCGGGTATCAATGAATTTCTCAATCAGATCCCGCTTACTACGTAATTGAACTTCTTTATCTATTTGCTCCAGAATCGAAGTTTTCTGCTGCTGAAAGTCTGCTTGTTGTGTTTGATCCTTAATATCTCTAGGGAAGTCTGCTAGTAGCCTAAGGATATAAGAAACGTTAATTTCATCTCTTTGAATTAGCTCTACTTCAAAATCAATTTCCTCAATTAGTGATTCTGTTTCTTCGTCGTTTTGAGTTCTGGTGCGATCGTAGATGTCTAGATATTTACTCTTATAGTCCTCAAAAGTTTGTTCATCCAGATTGAGATCGGAAAAACCAAATTCTGTAAATGATTTACTGACATTCAGTAAACGAATTAGATTACGAAAGGCTTTGATAAACTCTAGCTGGTCATCTTCCCTAATAAGCTGATTTACATCATTGGGAATAGTAGCGATCGCTCTTAATTCTGCTACGCCATCATTGAATTTGGCTATGTAATGTTCATAGGGTTCAATAAAGATTTTTTCGTTAGCATTGGGATCGCAAAACAGAGCCACGGCACGATCTGTATTCTCCTTGAGGTTACGGAAACAAACTATATTGCCTTGAGATTTAAGTTCCCCTAAGATGCGGTTGGTGCGAGAATATGCCTGAATCAATCCGTGATATTTAAGATTTTTATCGACGTAGAGGGTATTGAGTTTTTTGACATCAAAGCCCGTGAGGAACATATTAACCACTAGCAAGATATCGGCGCGATCTTGATCCTGAAAATCTTCACGATCTCTATCCTTCATGCGCTTTGCCACATCTTTGTAGTAGGTATAAAAAGCCTGGCTATCTTTGGCTGAATGTTGGGTATGGTAAAGCTGATTATAGTCAGTAATAAATTCGTTGAGTTTGTCACGGCTATGGGTACGGCTACTGGGATCGGTTGGCAGATTAAAATCGGGTTCGCCAATCAAGCCATTGGCATCTGCGTCATCTTCGTTGTCGTTAGGGGTAAAGATCGTAATCACTCGCAGATCATGTAAACCTTGGCTTTGTTTCCTGTTAAAAGTTTCGTAATAGGTAATCAGTGTGTCTACATTGCTCACGCAGAGTATAGCCGAGAACTTTTTGCCGTGAGTTTTACGGTTGTGGTTGGCAATAATCCAATCGACAATTAAGTTAATGCGTTCAGGGTTACTAAAAAATTCTCGGTCTAATTTTGGTTCTGTAATTAAACTGCCGTCTTTGCGTTTGATTTTGCCCCAGTATTCTACGGAAAATTTGAGAACATTTTCATCAGCGATCGCATTAGTGATGACATATTCGTGTAGACGTTTTTGAAATAAATCGGATGTGGTGCGTTTACCATGTTCGTTGCTGGTGGCATTATCGGCAAAAATAGGCGTTCCTGTAAAGCCGAACATTTGAGCATTAGGGAAGAATTTGACAATATTTTTGTGGGTTTCGCCAAATTGGGAACGATGACATTCATCAAAGATAAAGACCATCGGCTCATCTCTTAAACTTGACATTGCAGCCTCATGACGGGGCTTTTTGATGGCGGTATTGAGTTTTTGAATGGTGGAGACAATTAGGGGATTATCGCCCGTCATTTGGGCAATAAGCTGCTTTGTGTTATTAGTTGTGTCTACGCAGTTAGGGCTGAAATGATTAAATTCTTTGTTGGTTTGGTAATCGAGATCCGAGCGATCAACGATAAACAAGACTTTAGATACTTGCGGCAGCTTGGTGAGGATTTGAGCAGCTTTGAAACTAGTTAGAGTTTTTCCCGATCCCGTGGTATGCCAAATATAGCCATTCTTATCAGTATTCTTGACCCGTTCGATAATCGCTTCCACCCCATAGTATTGATAGGGACGCAACACCATCAGCACTTGATCAGATTGGTGGAGAACGATATATCTACAGATCATCTTCGAGACATGGCACTTCTCTAGAAAGCAGTCGGCGAAGTCTTCTAGTTGAGTAATCAGATTATTTTCTCGATCTGCCCAGTAGAAAGTTTGTTTGAATTCTTGCTTACGGTTGTTGGCATAGTAGCGAGTATTGACACCGTTAGAGATGACAAAAATTTGCACATAATTAAACAATCCCAAGTCGGCACTGTAGGAATGGCGTTGGTAGCGATTAATTTGGTTAAAGGCTTCTTTGATGCCTAATCCTCGGCGTTTTAGCTCGATTTGAACTAGGGGCAAACCATTGATTAGCAGGGTTACATCGTAGCGATTTTTATACTTACCCTGGTTGGTAACTTGGTTGGTGACTTGATACTGGTTTTGACACCAATGTTCGGTGTTGAGAAATTCTATATAAGACGTTGTGCCATCATCTCGGCTGAGTTCCATTTTATCCCGCAGACGAATAGCGCGATCAAAGACATTCCCTTTGTCGAGGTGGTTGAGAATGCTAGCAAATTCTAAGTCACTAAACTCAGTATCATTATGTTTTTCTAGTTGGGTTTTAAGGTTGGCTTTAAGTGCTTTAGCATCCTTAATTTTTACCGACTCATAACCCAAACCTGTTAGGCGTTGAATTAAATCTCGTTCTAGTTCTAGTTCCGATTGAGTCATAAAAAAAATGCTGACTAGTGAAACTAAGACAATTAACAATTAATAGTCTTTAAAATTCTCGTTCAAATTGTTGAATTATTCCTTCAATTAATTTATTGCTCAGGTCAGATAAATCTGATTTGGAATATATAGTGACCAGGATAATCGTGGTTTCAGTTTTTAGGTAGTAAATTACTCTATAGCCAGCACTTTTCCCTTTTTGGATATTGCTATTCTTAAGACGAGCTTTAATTACTTGGTATTTATTGCCTGAAATGCGGTCGCCTGGGGTTTCTCCTTGCTGAAATTGCTCTATAAGAGGAGCAAGATCTTGACGGATTGAACGATAGCGTTTGGCTAATTTTCTCAGGTCTTGTTTAAAACGTAAGGTAAGTAAAATCTGTATTGATGGGGCATCATTCGGCATCTATGCCCTCCCACATTTGAGAGAGGGGAATAGTTTGACCGCTTAGGGCTTCTTTCAGACCTGTAGTAATTCCCTCTATCGCCTCCTCTGTAGGAGTTTCATTTAGATCGTCAGCTTGCTTTTCTAAGGTTTCAATTAACTGAAAAACTTGTTTTTGTTGTTCTGGTGACAGTTGTTTGATTTTTTGTAGTGCTGTTTCTGGGGTAAGCATAATTATTTTATGGGGAGTGATTTGATCAATAGCGTGCCATTACTTATGACTCTTTAAACCGCTGTAAAATACCCTCTACAAAGTTTTCTCCATCTATAGGCGGAGTTTGTTCTAATGCCTCAGCGGCTGCTTGAATTTTTTCTCTGATAGATTGACTCCACTCGCTTTCTGCCTGTTCATATTCTTCAAACAAACGTAATGCCATTTCAATTACTTCTTGAGTAGACTTATATTTCCCTGTTTGGATTTTGGCTTGAATAAAGCTTTGTTGGGCTGGAGTTAGAGTAATATTCACGGCAATTGTCTTCTTGTCCTCGCTTTCTTTTGATTTTAATCACTCATGCCAAAATTTTTAAACGAGCTTTGCTTAAGCTTGTTAATATCATGCTTCAATAAAATACTTTATTCAGCTTCGGTCGTGAGAACAAGACCTCGATAGACCTGCTCAATCGCAAAACTCAGGTTAATACTTTTTAGTTCTATGGTGTCCCCTGCTTGGTAATTAATAATGAGCCACTCACCAGCATCGTTTTTATGATACAAATCTATCTCAATGCTGGTAGAACTGACTAATAAATAGTCTTGTAAAACAGGGTTGTGGCGATACATCCTGAACTTGCCACCGCGATCATAAGCCTCTGTGCTATCTGATAAAACCTCTACTATTAAACAGGGGTAAGTGATGTATTGAGCAGTAGCTTTATCTCGTTCGTCACAAGTTACGCTAACGTCTGGATAAGTATAATCATTTGTTTCAACAATGTTAACTCTCAGGTCTGAATTACCAGTTTCACAGCTACTGCCCTCTAGGTGATTGGCAAGCAAAGTAATAAATCTGACAGAGATTAAGCTATGGTTTTTGCTGCCGCCGCTCATGGCATAAACTTGACCATTAATATATTCGTACTTTTCTAGCTGTTTTTCTGACCAGACAAAGTATTCTTCGGGAGTGAGGTGGGGAAGACTCTCTTTTGCTGTAGTCATAATTGGCATTAGTTCATATTTATCTATAATAAGCGATCGCCATTTCTAGAGTTAACATGGGTATTTTTTAAGGGGATGATAAATTCTGAATTGAGTCTAACAAGGTCGATCAGCGATCTAAGTTTTCTTTTACCTCGCCTTGATTTGGGTCTTAGCGATTATTCGGCAAGGATAGAATCTATTTGTTCTGAGAGATTTGGTAACTCTTGTTTTACTATTTGCCAAATAATTTTTAAATCTACTCGGAAATATTCATGAACCAACAAATTACGAAAATCAATAATGTCCTGCCAGTCAACTTCTGGATGTTGTTCATAGATTTCAGTAGTCATTGATCGCGCTGCTTCGCCAATAATTTGTAATTGTAAAAGTATCCAACCATGTATCAGCTCGTTGGCAAAAAACTCCTCTTTTCCTTGAACTGCATACTTGTTAATTTTAGAAATCGCTTCTTGGATATCTTTGATTCTCTCGCGATCACTTCTCATAGAACAAGAGACTCTTGCAAAACTTCGTCGCGTATTCTAGTTTTTAGTCCTTCTGGAGTAACAACATCTACTTTTATACCGAGAAAGTTTTCCAAATCACGGATTAGGCGCACGGGAAACCAGGGGCTAATTTTGTCAATATCATAATCTACAAGTAAATCTAAATCGCTGTTGGGATCGGCTTTTCCCTTGGCGACAGAACCAAATACTCGTATGTTAAAAGCTCCATGTTGTGCAGCAATTTCTTTGATCTTGTTTCTTTTAGCTGGAGTTAAATCGTCGAGAGTCATAGCAATTTGATTGTTTAAAAGTAAAACTTAGAATATTGATATTGATCGAGTAGCTGAAAACTCAATAAGAGATCGCCTGTAATATTCGCTTTGGTGTCAATAATTCCCATAGTTAGCCGTATTTGATTGTTTCTTATTCTTCTTCATTGTTTAGAAGCTCCCCTAATGTCTCAATATTTTGCTGATAACTATGGCGTACTCGATGAATCTGTACGATTCCACTGTTTTCCTTATCAATTTGATTGATGCTGAATAAAATTCTATATTTCTTAGCGTACAAAAGTTGACGTACTTCTATATCTAAATATTGGCTTTCTAAAGCTAAGGGACAGCGTTTGGGAAAGTTTTCTAGTTTGAGCATGATTTCATAACAACCTCTAACCCACTAATAGGAAACTTTGGGAGCATTAACCTTAAGCCACAGAAATATCTTTTCGATGTCTTGGATAGCCGTGGGTGATATTTCAATCTGGTAAGTAATGCTTTTCTTGCAATTGCTTAAAGGCTTGTTTTAAAGGGATTCCTTTGCCTTGCTCGAATTCTTCCAAGCTGTTACGAATACCCGCCAGAGTTTCCAGTAGTTCAATCTTATCGAGTAGTTGCTGATAGCTCTCGGCATCTTGAAGTACCGCAGCAGCTTGACCATCGACGGTTAAAACGATGGGAGTTTTGTCGGTTTTGAATTGGTCGAGAAGTGCTGGGGCTTCCTGTTGAAATTCATCAAGGGGATGGGCGCGAGAAAGATCAAGCATAGTTTTTAGGAAATTGCTTTCTTTGAATTTTAACCAATTACACAAACATTTTTTGCAGCAGTCCTTTTTTAAATAGTTCCGTTTTCTCGATTTGTAAAGAGATAGCTTCGATTTTTTTGTCAATGGCTGTTAAGAAATTAGCTATTTTTTCTTGTTCTTCAATTGAATCACAAGTTAGCAAAGGAACTTGTCTTAATGAATCTTGTCCAACGTTAAATCTTGTGCTTCCACCACTGCGATTGGTAATTTCTTTTCGAATAGAGCTTGTTTTTAATAAATGATTAAAATAAATGGGATTAAAGTCAACTTTGGGACGACCTCGAATAACAAAGCCTCCAAAAGTTGCTTCTTGATTATTATCTAAATAAATATTTGATTGTCCTGATTCTTGTCTAATTTCAGAACTTCTCTGAAATAAAATATCGCCATATTTCACATTGTTGTTTTTAAACTCTTTTACTGTAATCTCTACACTGCCAATAATAGAGTCATGATATATGGGGGCATCATTAATAATATCCAGGACGTTAATAAATTTCTTACCACTTCCATATTGTGACTTGTCAGCATTTATTCCATTTTTGAAATCTAATAATGCACCCAATTTTTTCTTTTGCCAGTCGGGAAAAGGCTTACCGTCATCTTGTTTAAATCGGATTTCTTGGGAGAATATTTTTTGCATTACGCCCCGTTTATAGGTTTGCAATAGTTCGTGTTTGCGTCGGAGTTGGGTCAACTTGCGATCGCAAGCCTCTAAAAAACTAGCAATCTTTTCCTGTTCTTCAATTGAATTACACATTAGAGCAGGGACTTGGCTTAATAAATTTTGTCCTACATTAAATCTAGTACTACCTCCGCTGCGATCCGTAATTTCTTTACGGATAAATCTTGTTTTTAACAGGTAATTAAAATAAATTGGATTGAAGCTTACTTTAGGACGACCTCTAATAACAAAGCCTCCAAAAGTTGTATTGTGATTACTATCTAGATAAATATTTGATTGTCCCGCTTCTTCTCTAATCTCGGAACTTCTCTGAAATAAAATATCTCCATATACTACATTGTTCTTCTCAAATTCTTTTTCTGTAATATCTACGCTGCCAATAATAGAGTCGTGATATATTGGCGCATTATTGATTATATCTAATACGTTGATAAATTTTTTGCCACTTCCATATTGTGATTTATCAGCATTAATTCCATTTTTAAAATCGAGTATTTCACCAAGATATTTTAAGCTCAACGGTTCATCAAATTCAGAAAATCTCAACTCAGGAACTTTTTTCTTTATCTTCTTACTCATAAAAACTCTTACAACATTAGATTAGAAATCAAACCCCTTCCCCCTTAACCTTTTCCCTTTTCCCAGAACCCAACCGAGATTTATAAAGCTAAACAGAAAAATCTACACTGGCGCATCAATCCCTAACTCATCACAAAAGCCCTTAATAGTCTCATCGATCGCAATCATATCTTGATCTACTTCCCGTAATTCTGCCACTACCGCAGCTAAATCAATGGGTTCTTCTTCCTCGAAGGTATCGACATAGCGGGGAATATTGAGATTAAAGTCATTTTCTGCTATCTCTGCTAACTCTGCACGATAGCTATATTTGTCCTCTACTAACCTTTGCCGATAGGCGATGATAATTTTGTCAACATCCCCATCCCGTAAAAAGTTCTGGTTTTTGGCTTTCTCAAAATGAGAACTCGCGTCAATGAATAGGACATCTTCTGGCTGTTCCCGACATTTTTTCAAGACTAAGATACAGGTGGGGATACTCGTACCGTAGAAGATGTTGGCGGGCAACCCAATTACTGCATCTAGCCAGTTACGTTCTTTAATTAAATACTGCCGAATATGCCCCTCTGCCGCCCCGCGAAATAAGACACCGTGGGGTAAAACTACCGCCATTATGCCGTTATCATCAAGGTGATGTAACATGTGCTGCACAAAGGCAAAATCGGCTTTGGAGGAGGGGGCTAACCTTCCATCGCTAACATCATCTGCATCAGCCATATTACCCAATGCCCGCTTTGCCAGGGAACTAAATAATTCTGATGGCTTGAGGAAATAACCCAACTGAGCAATAGACTACTCGGCGATCGCTTCTAGATATTCTTGTCCTGACTCTGATTCTGCGTCAATTTTTAAAAAATCAATTTGATCCTCGGCTAAAATTTCATTGGCATAAAGATACTGACGTTCGGATAGATACTTGTAAAAAATGAACCCCAGACAGTAATCCCGAAACTCATCGGCATTCATCTTCCCCCGTAATGAATCAGCAATATTCCATAACTGAGTTTCTAATTTCTTCTTTTGCTCGTTGGTCATTTATCTCTGGCACACCTGCGATCGCTTTCACTACTGATATAAATTGTCCAAAGCACAGTATAAGGCGTACCCCTAACATCCGTGCAAAATAGAACAAGATGTAAAGTAATGTTAGTTTTTCTAGATTTCTCTTGACGAATAAGCGATCGCTGTAAAATTAGATAGCAAGCAGCACAAACAGCCTGAAAATGAGAAAGATAAATTAAACTAGTCCCAAATACTCTTTCAAAGAATTTCGCATCACTTCAACAGGTACAGACTGCTGAAGCCAGATTTCCAGGGCGATCGCACCTTGCTGTACCAACATTTCTAGTCCATCAATTGTAGTTGCGCCCTGTGCTTGTGCCAGTTTTAGAAATTGAGTCGGATTGGGGGTGTAAATTAAATCATAAGCGATCGCCTGTGATTTGAGTTTCTGCATCAGATTAGGAGCAACAGGAGAGGCATCTATATGAGGTGACATGCCTACAGGAGTGGTGTTAACCAGCAGGTCAGCCGCAGGAATTAAGCTACTGAGATTATCCCAGTTATGTATTTTTAGTACAGAGGTGATTTTAGGTGAATGTGACCAACTTTGATGAAATTTGGCTATTTTATCTGGGTTGCGACCAACGACATGAATCTCGGGACAGCCTAAGTTAGTTAACCCAGCAATAACCGCCCTAGCCGCACCACCATTGCCTAAAATTACTGGTGTTACAGAGTTCCAGTCTCGCGACATAGCTTTAAGAGGAGCCATAAAACCTGCCGCATCAGTATTGGTACCTTTCCAGCCGCTAGCAGTGCGCCAAACTGTATTCACCGCACCGATATTAGCAGCATCATCGGAGATTTCTGTTAGTAAAGGAATAATGTCTTGCTTGTGGGGGATAGTGATGCTAAAACCAAGCAAATCAACAGCGGTAAATCCAGCGATCGCTCTAGCTAAGTCTCCCTGTTTAACAGGGAAGGGAACGTAAATATAGTCCAGTCCTAAAGATGCGATAGCCCCGTTGTGCATCACTGGAGATAATGAATGTTCTACAGGATCGCCGATAATTCCTAAAAGTTTTGTTTTGCCTGTAATTTGTTGCATGAGACTGAACTATATATTCCCTGGAGTAGTGAATAGCTTTTTCCTATTAAACAACGAGCGATCAGCAATAAGCAATAAGCAATCAACAATCAACAATTAACAATTAACAATCAACAATCATTAGTTTTCTTTTGTCTTAAGAATCATAGCTAGGAATAAGGTTCTATATTGATTTTAGGTGTACTCATGCCAAGAACTGTTTAAAAGTTGCTCAAGGTCGTATAAATCTTGCTCAGCGATGAATGCAGACGCAGTATTTCCCGTAACTTTAGTCATCATCATTATCTGGTGATGCTGCACCTAATTTTTATTAAGCTATTCAGTAATTAATCTATGTCTCATCCTCTCTATGTAGCTTTTGTTTGGCATCAACATCAACCCCTCTACAAGTCCAGAGACGCAGACACAGATGCGTGGGGACAGTATCGCTTACCCTGGGTACGTCTCCATGGAACTAAAGATTACCTAGATTTGGTCTTGATGCTGGAAAAATATCCCAAACTACATCAGACGGTAAATTTAGTACCCTCACTGATGCTGCAATTAGAGGATTACGCTGAAGGGGAAGCGATTGATCCTTATTTAGCCTTGGCTTTAACTCCAGAAGCTCAATTAAAGTTAAAAGACAAGCAATATATTATAAAACACTTTTTTGATGGTTATTTTCATACTCTAGTTGAACCTCATCCGCGCTATGCTCAACTGTTTCACCAGCGTTACGATCAAGGTGCTGCTTGGTGTCTAGAAAATTGGACACATCAAGACTATAGTGATTTGTTAGCTTGGCACAATTTAGCCTGGATTGATCCTCTATTTTGGGATGATCCTGAGATTGCAGGATGGCTTAAACAGGGTAAAAATTTTAGCTTAAGCGATCGCCAAAGAATTTATTCTAAGCAGCGGCAAATTATTAAGCGGATTATTCCCCAGCATAAGAAAATGCAGGATTTAGGGCAGTTGGAAATTATGACTACTCCTTACACTCACCCTATTTTACCTTTACTGGCTGATACTGATGCAGGACAGGTGGCGGTACCGAATATGAGTCTGCCCCAGCAGCGCTTCCAGTGGTCAGAAGATATTCCCCGTCATCTTAGTATTGCTTGGGAGATGTACTTAGATCGTTTTGAACAAGAACCTTATGGACTATGGCCCTCAGAACAGTCTGTCAGCCCCACAATTCTGCCCTATATTAGCCAACAGGGCTTTAAATGGATCTGTTCCGATGAAGCGGTTTTAGGCTGGAGTATCAAGCATTTTTTCCATCGAGATGAGGCGGGTAATGTTTCTGAACCTGAATTACTCTATCGTCCTTATCGCTTAGAAACGGAACATGGGGACTTAGCAATTGTCTTTCGCGATCATCGTCTGTCGGATTTGATTGGCTTTACCTACAGTGGCATGAGTCCTCGTAGTGCAGCAGCGGATCTGATTGGGCATCTAGAAGCGATCGCGCGATCGCTAAAATCTCACCAGAATGACCCTGATGCTGCCCTAGAAAAACCCTGGTTAGTCACCATTGCTTTAGATGGGGAGAACTGCTGGGAATATTACCCCCGTGATGGCATTCCCTTTTTAGAGGCTTTATACGATAGATTGAGCCGAGATGAAGATATCAAGCTGGTTACTGTCAAAGAGTTTATTCAGCAATTTCCCCCTACTGCTACCATTCCCTCCCAGCAACTTCACAGTGGTTCTTGGGTCGATGGCAGCTTTACTACCTGGATTGGCGATCCAGTTAAAAATCGCGCTTGGGATCTTTTAACTGCCGCCAGGGAGACTTTGGCACAGCATCCCGAAGCAACAGAAGAAACCAACCCTGAAGTTTGGGAAGCCTTATATGCGGCAGAGGGTTCAGACTGGTTTTGGTGGTTTGGGGAAGGACATTCTTCTAATCAAGATGAGATGTTTGATCAGCTATTTAGAGAGCATGTTGCTGCTATTTATCAGGCGTTAAACGAACCTGTCCCGCCTCAGGTCTACCTGCCTATTGATAAACACGAAGTAAAAGGCGATCGCTCTCCCCAAAGCTTTATCCACCCGATTATCAACGGTATTGGCGATGAACAAGACTGGGATCATGCAGGTCGTATCGAGGTTGGTGGTGCCAGAGGTACGATGCACCGTAATAGTACGGTACAGCGTTTATTTTACGGTCTAGATCACCGTAATTTCTATCTGCGTCTTGATTTTAAAGCAGGAGTTCAGCCAGGAAAAGATATTCCAGGAGAGCTACATTTGTTGTGGTATTATCCCAACGTGCCTAATCACAACAGCACTGCACCTATTGCTAATTTACCTGACGAGCCTCCTTTAAACTACTATTTTCACCATCATTTGGGGATCAATCTGATTACTGACTCAGTATGGTTCCAAGAAGCACATCATTATGGTCAATGGCAGATCCGCGCCTGTCGTGCCGAAGCAGCTTTTGATCAGTGTTTAGAAGTTGCAGTCCCCTGGGCAGATTTACATCTTGAACCTGATTATAATTTGGAAATATTAGCTATATTTGCCGATCACGGTGAATTTCGCAGCTTTATACCTGAAGAAAAGCTGATTAGACTCCAGGTACCTTAATTTTCTCATCTAAGGTATCAATTAACATACCATTTTAAATTTAAAAGATGACAGATCTTTCTGGTAGGGGCGAACCAACCTTCGCCCTTACGATTTATGTGTAAAAAAAGCCATTTAATTTGGTATTAATTTAAAATCAAGCCTGAAATAGCCTATAAAATTAAAATTACTTAAAAAATTAAACTATAGGATGGGAGCATCAGGCTGATCTTAACTAATAGCTCATATAGATAAAGAATAGATGCAATTATATTTTTAGTGAGGCTACAATTCTAGCTGCCTGAAACAAATACAGGCAAAATGTAATTTATTTAACTGAAAACATTTTTGTTATTGATATTTAGAAAATACTTAAGGTTTTCTGCGACTTTTTATTTGTTAAGCTAACTATTAAATAATTATTTTTAAAATTATTTTAAAATTTGTCATCTATTTATGACGTAATACGAAAGAACCAATTGGTTTTGCTGGATAATTAATTTAGATGAGGTAAAGTAATTCCAAGAGTTTTAATACCAAAATAAAATTTCCCACTTAACTAACATCATGGATCAATTGGCTCAAAATCTGCGGCAAGATCAAGACACTAATTCGACCAACTTAGAGCATCATTCCCCAGCAAGATTTCCCTTAAGTATCTGCTCTGCTAGCCGAGAAGAATTGACTATTCCTGAACTAACAATCAGAGACGGAAATGATAATCCAACTACCTTGCCTAATGATTTA
>JBCCDL010000063.1:0-14197 GCA_039030815.1 Cyanobacteria bacterium P01_A01_bin.83
AGAAGCTACTCTAGCTTTACTGCGTCATCCCGAATACTGGGTCTATGGTGCCACCAATGATGAGCAGGCTAGTTTAGAAGCAGCCGAAGCGAAATTTAATCAGTTTGCTTTAACTGAACGGAGTAAGTTCACTGATGAAACCCTAACCAATGTTGACAGTGTAATTAATAACGATGCCCAACCAGCTTTAGGGGGTGAACAAGCAGAGGGAGCAATTCAACTCAAAGAGGGTGACTCTGGAGAATATATTGTTGCCACCGTGATTGTTGGCGCAACAGGAAACCTCGATCTACCTACTATCAATGATAGTGATGATTTACGTCAGGCTTTACAGCAAGTGGGTAGTCTGGGAAGCGATCGCCTGTTAGCGGTAGAAATTCTCTGGACACCACAAGCAGAGGGAGATACTCTAACCTCCGATGACATTTTGGCATACTATCCCAATCTTAAACTGGTCTAGTTATTAGAATTTTGAATTAAAAAAAGCGATGCAGCGCGGTCTTGGGGGTTTCCCCCATGAGCGCCTGCATCAAGAAGCGATCGCCTGTAAAAACCAGAGCGATCGCTTTTATTTATGATATTAAACAGCCAATTTTTTCTTCTGAATCTTTATCATTGATAATGACTAATCATAAGAAAATGCAAACAAGCGATTTAAGAGATGTTTACAATTCAATTAGAATTTAGTCTGCGGTGGATTAATCGCGTTGTAAATAGAGGAATAGTCCAAATCATCCAATCCCATAGTCAGGGCTGTTTCAATGATTTGCTTTACTCCTTCAAGATGACTAGTGTTTAAACCCAACTCTTGAGCCTGATTAATAATTAAATTTGTATCTTTCAACAGATGCTTGGTAGGAAAATTAGGATTGCTAAAATTGCGATCGCGCATTCGAGGCAGTTTTTTATCAAAGGTTGGCGCATAAATTACACTCTGACGCAACACCTCCATAAACTTCTCTTCGTCTACTCCTAGATGTTGAATTAAGCTAAGACTGAGGGAAAAGGTGCTAATTAAACTGGGAATTAATTGATTGAGGGCTAACTTCATTGCTGCGGCGGTACCTACTTCCCCGATATACTTAGGTTCAGGAGCGTAATTTTTAAGTAGCTCATAATATTTTTCAAACTGAGCTTTGGTACTGCCTACCATCACAATTAGTTCCCCTGCCTTAACTTGAGGAATGCTGCCTAAGACTGGCGCCTCAAAATATTCACCCCCCGCTGCTACCACTTCATCTCGAATTGCTTGACTTTCCTTAGGAGCGATCGTCGCCATTTGGATAATGGTACAGTTAACTAAGTGAGGTTTGGCTGTTGACGATAAGATTAAGTCTCGGATTATTGGTGCATCGGTCAACATCAAAATTATGCAGTCAGCTTGCTCAATAACTTCCGTTGCCGAATCGACAATTTTCGCCCCCGCTTCTTGTAAAGGCTGTAGTTTTGATTTAGTGCGATTATATGCCGTCATCTCATAGTTTGCCTGCATCAACTTCAAAGCCATTGGCTGCCCCATCAAGCCAGTTCCTAAAAACCCAAGTTTCACGTTTTTTTGCTCCAAATTGCTTCACTATTAACTTACAGCAATGTACCATTGCTAGGTTTCTGATTTAAAAGAGCAAAATTGAATTTCTACAAAAAATATATGTGGACATAGATATGTCAGGTAGCCAGTTAATAAGCTGCTGCTTGACCCGCAGGTTTACGAGCATCATTAACACCGACCATAGTTCCATCTGGACGAATCAAAATTGACTCGGCGGCGCCGTATTTCCGAAACGGCATGATTTCATATCCCCTAAGTTGTAATCCCCTAAAAGTTTCTGGAGTTATGGCTTCAGCCTCGCTTAAAATTCGATCGGGTAAACCCTGATAATGTAGACGAGGATGATTAACTGCCCGATCAAGATCCATCCCGTAATCGACCACATTAGTAATTACTTGCAATACCGTGGTGGGAATAGTTGAACCACCAGGACTACCTGTAACCAAAACAACCTGTCCGTCTTTAGTTACAATCGTAGGAGACATAGAACTCAAAGGACGTTTTCCTGGCTCAATTATATTAGCTTCCCCCTGACGTAAACCAAACTGATTTGCCTCTCCTACTTTAGTAGTAAAGTCATCCATTTCATTGTTGAGTAAAAATCCTGTCCCTGGGGCAACTACTCCCGCACCAAAATAAGAGTTAATCGTGTAGGTAACAGCTACCGCATTACCTTGAGAATCTACTACAGAATAATGAGTGGTATTCGTGCCTTCTCGCTGAACATTCGTTGTGTAAACTGACTCAGGATCAATCGCCTCAAAAGCAATTTTCTCTCTTAGTGAAGCGGCATATTCATCAGAGAGTAGTTTATCAATGGGGTTATCGACAAAATCAGGATCACCCAAGTAACGATTGCGATCGCCGAAAGCGAATAACATCGCTGAAAAAAGATGGTGAAGACTTTGAGGAGTTCGATTACCCAATTCGGTTAAATCGTAACCTGAAAGGATATTGAGCATCTGACAGACAGTAGTTCCCCCACCAGGCGGAGGGGAGGAAGTTACCTGATATCCACGATAGTTACAGCTTACAGGAGCATATTCTGTAACTTGATAATCGGCAAAATCGGACAAACTGAGAATGCCATTGTTTTCTTGGCTGGCAGCAACTACTTTTTGAGCGATTTCTCCCTGATAAAAAGCATTTCTATTCTCAGAAATCAAACGTAACGTCTGTGCCAAATCTGGCTGCAATAACCTGTCTCTAGCCTGATAAGTTTGATTGTCATCTTGTAAAAATATTTTTGCCGCCTCAGGTTCTAATAGTCTCTCCTTCCCTGCGCGATAAATATCAACATCCCCCTGTTGCAGTACAAAACCCTGATCGGCTAAGTTTATTGCTGGTTCAATTACTTGCGATCGCTCCATCGTACCATACTTATCAAGAGCATAATTCAATCCCTTAACCGTACCTGGAACACCTACAGCAAGATAACCGTCAGTACTCAAGTCCTCAATTAAGTTACCTTGTTCATCTAGATATAGATCAGATGTTGCTTGTTGAGGTGCCTTCTCACGAAAATTAATAAAAGTCTCACTACCATCTGCCAAGTGAACCAACATAAAACCACCACCACCAATATTGCCGCAGCAAGGGTCAGTTACTGCCAAGGCATATCCTACTGCCACCGCAGCATCGATCGCATTACCACCATCTTTTAAGATCTCTAATCCAACCTGGGTGGCATCTTTTTGGGTTGAAACTACTACTCCATTCTTACCTGTAGCAGAAGATGATATGGCTTCAGCCCTAACCGAATAAATATGATTAACTGTTGAGTAAATCAGATAAAGATTGTTGATTAAGTAATTACTGATAACAACGATGAAAACAATGCTGGTGCCTATAATTACAGCTTTTTTGATTTTCATTTATATTATGTCGATTAGATCGATTGCCATTAAATTAAAGCAAAAAATACTTTAGGCTATCTAGTTTACTAGTTCAGCCTTAAAGTGTGATGATCAAATTTAATGAAGTGAACAGTACCCTGTCGTTCTTGAAGCGATGGCTCATGGGGGAAACCCCCAAGACCGCCTCGCTCCGCTTTTACAAGTCACGGGAAGCAAAGCTTCCCCACACATGCGGCTTAAGCCTTTGTGCTTCGACGACGTTTCTGTAAGATGACGGCGCTTACGCGCCATCGTCTCCGAAGGAGACTCTGAGGCGGTAGCCTCTGTGAGCGCAATCTAGATGCTTCGCATCCTGCGGCGCATTAGCGCCGTTTATCTGGGGTTTCCCCAGACATTTATATCAGACGTGGCAGGGTACTGTTCACCTCAAAATAGGTAGTGTAACTTGAACGGAATTAGAGATTCTCTCTGTCCTCATGCGAAGCGATATCATTTAGAACAGATTAGCTTAGGTAACTGATATTACGCAGTACGTACTAAAAGTCTAGTAAGTCTAATTTGGCTTTAGTATAAAGCCAGTCATAAATCCGATCTAACTCTTCTAGAGTCACTAGTCCATATTGCCACAAAACCATCGGAATAGGGGCAGAATGATCTTCTACCGAACGCTGAACGATTTTAATAGAATCGTTAGAAAGAGCTAATTCCTCTTTTAAAAATTTGATAAATTTGGCATAAATAGCTGGCTTCATAATTTGCGTACCTTACATATTTTTCAGGTTTAATTAAATAAGTCAATAATTAGTTTGATTTTGAGAAGTATGACGTGGTTGATTATTACTCCCAACTGAATTCTTACTATTATTGAAGATTCAGTACAAATTTGCCAATGTTTAAAATCACATCTTAGCCAGATTCATAGATTCTTCTCTAAATCAAGTGCGAAATTAAATATTGGATAAAACTTAATTCTATCTCTCATATCAAAATGTCCGAATTAACTAGCCACAAGCCAGGGTTTCGGTAACAATCTGTTGGAAATCAAATTTTATCAATTCCAGTAAATGTAGAATAGTGATTTTCCATGATGACACAAATAATGTCAAAAAGTGTCAACATTTACTTTATTCAATATTTAAAATTTAATATTTTGTAACTACTCCTGCACTCCACCCCATGATAGAAAATTAGCATAGAGAAATATTAAATTTTTATGAAAATAATTAATACTAGTTATTTCCTACAGTTATAACCGCAGAATAATGAGCGGCGAAGATTCTAGTTAGCGATTGCGAAGCCCTAAAAGATTTGCTTTATCCCAAGGGACTAGAATCCCGCGCATATAAGGGGTTGATCTCTATGCTTCGAGCGCAGCCTGCTTTGCAGGCAATTGGATCTTGCGATGCTCTGGGCGTTACGCCCTGCCTTGTGCAGCATAACTAACCTACGAATTGAGCTTCAATTCATGTTTTTCAAGCCCTAGCATTCCCCTTCGCTATTGAAGATGGGTAGAGAAAAGAAATTTTGCGTGATTAATATGAGAAGCGTTACCTGAAACCAGTGAATTATTTATTTACATTGCAACGATTCATCTGAATATTATCAAGACTGGCTCCCCGCAAAACCAAATCTGCTTAATTTTTTATTTGCAAACAGCCTCGAATATTTTACCGAAACCAAAGAATTATTGCTGTAATCAATAACTAAAAGACCGTCTATACAATAATGCCAGTTAACAAGATTTTTCATCAAATCTGGTATAAAAACCACCATATTTAATCCAATACTGCTTAAGCTCATGATGAGGAGTATGCAAACTAGCTTTTGCTTGATATAAAATTACTCGACGATGATTGCCGATCCAAACTTTTCTAACTGGCTCAACGGAAATAAAGGTTCCACCAAGTCCTTTGACGCATTCTTCAAATCTTTCAATAGTAGAATATTCCAAAGTTTCAAAGACAAAAAAATTACCAGAACAAATAAGATGGCGGCTTCTGATCCAAGCTTGCATTTTTTTGCGAGCCACTGGGGGTAACATACTTCTTGTTGCTTGCTCCGAGATACTAATCATTTTTATCGGTATTATTCATATTTTGTTTAATCTGTTAATCAAGTCAGTGATTGACCTATCGAAATTTTAAAGATGTAATTGATTAAGCTTTATTTAATCTTTTTCAGAACATATTGCTGGCAACTCATGAGCAAAACTCTCTCTTTTGCTAAACTTTAGCGGTCCTAAAGCTGAACCCCAAACCTGCTGATGACTATTCAAATCAAATCCTCTATCCCAGCTAATCCAGGTGGTTTCAGTAAGTTCGACACTGCTTACCAAGTATGTATTAACACCTTTGCGATGAATTAGGCATTTATTACCAGGCTCGACGCTACCGTAAAATACTTCCCCCTGTTTGCGGAAAACCATCGAACAGTTATGTCGTCTTTCAATCTCATCGTTGGGAATTGTCAGCAAAATATTTCGATCATGACCAGAGCCTGCATAATTTTCGGCTTCGAGGAGGCTATAATTTTCAATGTAGATATCATCTCCGCGATCTACGAGACGATGAACGCCTTGTCGATAAGGAGTCCAAAGATTGTAATCGTATACTTGTTCTGAGTAAAAGCCAATCCCTGAAAAAAACTCCCAAGGTAAGGGACGAAAAAAGATCCGAATATGAGCGTAGTTCTTGGGGTCGGCATCGGATTGTTGACGATTGGAGAAATCTCCCGCCATAAGACGAGCAAGTTCATTAAGTAAATTACTATCTTTCGCAGAATAATTTTCTCTGGTCAGCATTGTTTATGTGTTTGTGGTTTTACTAAAGCAGAAATGGTGATTAAAAAAGATTTTAAAAGCTGGGCTTCTATTGATATTAAAACTTGACCTATTGAAGCATGTTTCAACATGCTTGGCTGTATATTGTGGGAAAAACTCGTAAGTTTATGTCTATATAATTGACAGCTGCGAGTTTCAATTTGTGTTTATAGTCGTTCTAAATAGAAACTACGGGATTTTGATAAATATTGCTACCCACTATCTACTACCTACTACCTAAAAAAGATAACGAACGAAAGTAGAGAAATTAATTAGAATGACTATAATTAGGTCTGAGAATAAGATGAACTTACTTTGTTGCCAAGATACCAACTATAGTTAATTTTTAAAAGCTGGTTAGCTAGTCAGCTAAATTCAAAACGCGAATCTCAGAGGAAAAGGAAGCGGTGGTCACTCCTTTGCCATCTCCTGTTTTAATCAAAGAAACTCGAAACCGCAAGTTGGGCGTAGCAAACCAAATTTTTTCTTCAGCAGTTGCTCTTTCATATTCTGTATTAAGAATAAAAGAACCGTCTTCTATGAGCTGATATCTGCCGATGGCAGGAACGGTTTCGGCATATCCTTGTTCTCGTAAAAGTCTGCCTTGAGTAGGATTTTCCAGGTCGGGGACAGGTACTAGTACTGTAGAACCTTCTAATACCTCATCTTCATCCCAGTCCGATTCTCCTGACCAGGTCATATAAAAAGGACTAGAAACTAAGTGAGGATCGACTTTGTTACTTTTGCAAAGAGCAATTACTCGTTCGTCATTATTTTCCAGGGGTAAAATTTCAATTTGGGAAGTGACTTCTTCAAAATGATGAAAAGCCAAATGGTGAGCGCTGCGTTGCGATCTCCATTTTCCTAAAGAACGTTCGACAAATTCATCAATGTTCATTTATTTTTTGATATAAAAGTATTTTTAATACAGCGCCAAAGAGCTTATTTTTATCCTAGCAGCGAATATAATATATAGCGCTGCTAGAAATTAGTGATGGAGCAAATTGTTTAACAGCGGTCGATTGTTTGTAGCTGCAATTAACTGGCGATTACCCTTCGGGTACGCTAAGCGATCGCATCTTTTTACGCCCAAAGCCTGGGATATCTGCTTTAACTATCTTCGACTGTCTCATCAATAGGAGCAGTTGCACCCAAAGAAATACTAGCTACTTTCCCACCCATGCGGTTAATATTTTGGATAGTTTGCGACATCCGACTGTATGGGACTTTAACTGTATAGTTGCTAGTTCGCGCTACATCTTGACGACATACCCCAGTTACTTCAATCTTTACGGTACGGCTACCATAACTACTTACGCTGGTGTCTCCAGTAGTGATCATTCCTGACATTTTTTTATGATCTCCGATTTTTTGGGTCTTAAGGCTGACATGGGGGAAATCACATTCCCCCTAAAATACCAAATCTAGAACTCAGCTTGATTTACACTTCGGTAATACTGAGGATTTTTGCTCCAGTACGGTGCAAGTTTTTAATTTTGGCGTTTAACTGTTCATAGTCAACTTCAAAAGTCTGATTACTCAAACGGTTGAGAGAACCAATACTAGCTTTGGTTGCTTTGACGCGGAAGCGCTTATTATTGCTACCAGGAGTTCCACTAGAGCTATTTTTAGGGAATGTGATAGCAGTAGGTTTGTTAATTGCTAGATCAGAAATTAGTTTGGCTTTGTTAGTAATGTTGTCGCTGCTAGCGTAGCCACCACTGTACAAAGCGTAAGTACGGTTATAACCGACATTTAGCAAAGTACGTTGGTTGCTTTCTGTACGAGGATAGGGAATAATATTTTCGCCATAGGCTTGCAAATACTCATCGCTATCGATATATGAATCGATCTCTGCTTCGTAACCCAAATTGTTATAAATTTGGACGTGCTGGGATATTTCTGCTTGATCTAAAGGTGCGCGTCCTAAAAAGTGTTTGCAGTTCATTTCAATAAAACGATACTGCGAACAGCTTTCAAAAAATAAAGAACGATATAGTTCAGATTGACCAATCGCTCTGACAAAACCTCTTATGGTAAGATCTCCATTTCTCAAGAGAGATTCTGCTGTTTCTAAACGCTCTCCTTCGAGTAAATAAGCATTACCTAAAACTTGTTTATAAGTTTGGCGAATAATGATGTTAAAATCTTGATTTGGCTCGCGCTCGCGCAGTTCAACTGGCTTGAGATCTGTGACCCAAAATGACATGATAAATTTCTCCTAAATTCAAGTTGGCAATCAAAGAATATTTAAATCTCAGTGATACTCACAATTTTGGCTCCAGTGCGTTGGATACGCTGAATCTGGGGAGTCATGCGATCGCCAGGTACGATATACTCAGTGTTACTGACACGGCGGGGAGCGTCGAATTTGGCACCTTTGACTACAATTTTAAACCGTTTGCTAGTAGCATCTGCATTAGGAGATATACGCCCATTAGCAGCAGGACTCTTAGCAGCAACGGCACTATTTGTAGCAACGCTATCTACTAAACGAGAATTTTTCTTAGCACTATCTACTCCAGCAATACCTTGAAGTAAAGACAGAGTTCGATTGTAATTAACTTGCTTTTTACCTACTGTGCTAGTTGCGCCAGTGTAGTAGGGAACAACATTTTCGCCGAATTTCTCGGTGTACTCATCACTATCGATATAGGAATCGATTTCTGCATCATAACCTTCGTTAACGCAGCGTTGAATATGCTCTGAAAGCTCTGCTTGGTCATTAGGAGCGCGTCCTAAAAGATGCTTGAAGTTTAACTCCACAAAACGATAGGGAGCGCAGGTTTCAAAATAACGTCTGCGATAAAAGTTGGATTTTGCTACAGCACGCACAAATTCTCTGAGGCTAATACTGCCATTACAGAATTGTGATTCGGCACTTACTAAGCGCTCACTTTCCATGACGTGTGGATTACCTAAAACTTGCTTGTATACGGCGCGAATAGCAACTGCTTTGTCATCAGCGGTGCTATTGGCGCGAATTTCTGTTGGTGCATCTATTACAGCAACCATGTTTCATTTCTCCTGAATAAATATTGTCTTCTAACGACGAGCGGACTACACAAGAATCAGCTTTGTGCCTACATGTAGCAAGCGCTCGTACATGGGGCGCTTACCCTCAAGTGGGAGAACTAAATCGCCTTAGTGGCAACTAGTGAAGCCTTTTGGGAGTCCCTCGTCAAATCGAGAACAGAAAAGAGCTAGCCAAATTTTCTGTTCTCAAAAATTAATTACTGACCTTACGCAGTACGTACCAAAAATTAGTGTTTCGGCTTGTTAGTTTAGGGTCGTCAGTCGTTAGTCCCGTCAGGCAAGATAATATTGTTAGCCGTTAGTTGAATACCCATTACCCATTACCCCTACATGCGGGCAAGACATGCGGCAAACAGAATCGCCTTTGTTTTGTCCATTACCCAGCCTCAGCCGACTAATTTGTTTCTTAGGAGTTAATTAGTAGTTATGGATATACAGCTTTAATTAACAGGGGTGATACTAGCTATCTTGCCGCCTTGCTTATGAATACGCTGATATTCTTTAGATAGCTGTTCGTAAGGTACTAAATAAACCTTATTGCTACGGCGGAATCGCGAAACTTTGTTGACTGGGAATCTACCCACGCGGTCTCTTACTCCAGCAGCCTGATAACCAGTTACTTCGATCCGATATACTTTACCGTTTTCACCAGCACCAGCACCTTGACGAGTACGAGCGCTTATAGCAGGTTCTCGGAAAGACCAACCGTCTCCAGCCGCACCGCCAGAAGGAGGAACGATGGAGATGGGCGTACCTTGAATTACGTTTTTGTTAAGGGCAGGACTTTTTCCAGCCAAACTTCCTTTAAAGTCACTAGAAGAAGCACCACGAGCTAAAGCAAACATATGGGTAAATTCCACCATAGTTTGACCAGGGCGACTCTTGTATCCACGATAGAAAGGCACAAAGTTTTCGCCATAGGCTTCTTGGTATTCATCGCTATCGAGATAAGAGTCGATTTCTGCTTCCCAGCCACCTTCGTCTAAAATAGCGCTATGAGCTTTCATTTCGTCATAGCCGTTGGGGGCGCGACCCAAAAAGTGCTTAAAGTTTAGTTCGATAAAACGGTAACGAGGACAAGTTTCAAAGAAACGAGAAATATAAGCATCGGATTTACCAATTTCCCGCACAAATTCTCGTACGCTCAATTGTCCCAGTCTAAACTGAGACTCAGGAACGGTTGCTCTTTCGCTTTCCATAATGTAAGCGTTACCTAGTATCTGTCTGTAGACCGCACGAATAATGCTGGCTACTTCTTCTTCTGAACGACCAGGTACGTATTCAAAAGGAGGGGTGTCTTCATATAAGCTGACACCTAATTCGGATGCTGGTCCAAATGTCATTTAATAAATCTCCCTAATTAAGGAATTAATTTTTACTAAGTCAACGCAGGTTCCCCGACATGCGGCTAAAGCCTTTGTGTTTAGAAGTCACGGGAAGCGTTGATAGCCTGTAATAACCACAATTTATAGTTAGTCACATATCGATTAAATCGATCGCTCTGGGCTAGATTGCGGTTATACAAATCGTTTTATGATTAGTGTTGTGTATATACACAAACTCGACAAGTAATGCTAGATATAGAATCGTTCTATAATTTGCTATTGCTTGCCTTAGGCAGATTTCCAGAACTCGGAAACTGCCGTTAATTTGGCAAATTTGATCATGAGGCAAAAGCAAAGTAGAAAAATCTCCCACGAACTTAGTGTGATATTTTGCTGCTCAACAGTTACTTAAGATCTCATTGCGCCAATTTATTTAATTACAAATATTTTGGTTTAAATTACTCTACAAGAGAGTAACTATCTCCATCATATTGATGTACTTTTTTTAATTAAGCACAATTTTAAACAGGTGTTCGATCCCAATATTAAGCCTTGTAAGTCAGACAAATTTATAAATTGATCTTTTCTAACACCTTAATTAAATGTCTGTGATTCCAATTTGGTTAGGAATTACACTGTCATTTACAGTTTATTTATACAATGCGGCATGTACTGTTCCTATCAAGTTTTGTAAAACTTAATGAGAGCAATATGAATTAATGTAAACTACGACACGAAAAGTCAAACTCTGGTTAGGCGATGGCGGTAGCGATTGAGTCGCAAGTCGTCAGATTCAGCAAGGCTAAGACTCTTGCGGTGCGTTCGGCATCGCTTTTTTCTCAACTCCAAATCCAACTAATAGAACATTTTCTAAGGGTTGACCCGCAGCAGGTTTGGCGTAGTTAAGAATTTTACGGATGCGTAGGGTGGGATTGGTTAAAGTAATCGAATCGACTGAGACTACGCGGGTGTAGTTGGTAGTCATTAGCAATTCTCTAGTGTCGCAATTAAAACCAAAGTGAGAAATAATGGGTCGATCTTCTTCGTATGCGCGATCGCGTAAATAATCACCTTCTAAAATAATACCAGTTTCTGTTTTGGGGACAAACATTAAATTGAGATTCTGCTTTTTCTCTTCCCCCTTCTCTGAGATTGTATAGAAACCCAGATTGAACCCTGGCAAATCTTCTAGATTAGATAGCTGTTGATAGGCATTATCAGACATTACCTGAGCTTTTTGCTCATTTGTTAGTGGTGCGACTTCAAAGGTAGTGCGCGATCGCTCTACTTCTTGATGAGTTAGATAATGATAAGTGCGATCAGACTGCCAATTGCCCACACAGTCGCGGAAGAATTGCTCAAAGACAGAAGTGTTCATAAAAATATAGTGAGGATGTAGTCAATTTCAGGATCTGATAAATTCAATTTTAAAGATGCCATCACTGGGTTTATCGGCAGTCATGGTATCCCAATTAATTGCTGCCAGAAATGCCTCAGCTTGAGCAGTTTCTACCACGTCTACGCCCCATTCCCCCGTTTTAAGAGAGGTGGGAGAAGTGCTAGTTACAGGAGTAGTTTTTTTGCCTCCCAAGATTAAGGTGTCGGTAGTTAACTCAGAACCCAACTGATTGTTCCGCTTGTTGGTCAAAATCTCGCCGCACATCTGACCAATCTCCTGCGGGGCAAATTTGTCTAAGGGAAATTTAATTTCTACTACCCAATGTGGATTTTGAATATAGCTACACTGAATATTCTTTTGTTCTGGCAGTCCTTCTATAAATACTTGAGCAAACTCCTCTCTGTTGAGGGCAGGAAGTTCATTATTGTTTAAGTTGAAGTTGTGAGAGAGTAACATTCTCCCAGTAGATTGATCGCTCACAGTGTTTTATTCAGATCTAGAGACACTATATAAATGTACTAAAGTCTTGACCCATCTGAGCAACTAATTCTTAAATCTCAATCCCTAAGGGAATTTTGCCATTGAATCGCTTTTCTTTCTATTGTCTTGACGAACTCATCTTTGCCATCCATGTAGCTTTCAATATCGTGGGGATACTTGGCGGCTAATTCTTGTTTTAAGAGGCTATATTGCTCTGCATCTTGGGGATGAGCAATCATATAGTCTCGAAAAGCCAAATGCCGTTTTACTTCTGGAGAATTAGCTTTGTAAATGTGAACGTGATGAGTTCTAACACTTGCTGAATTTTCTTTACGAAAATAGCGACGACCTACCAGTCCAAATTCCCCCATTGCTTCATAGCCTAGAGCTTCCATTCCAGGAGTTTGCTCGGCAATTAAGTTAATATCTTTGACCTCAACTAAAATATCGATAATAGGTTTGGCATGGATATGAGCAATAGCAGTACTACCAATATGATGAATGAATATTAGGTTGTCAGCTAAAACTTTTGCGATTTGCCCAGACTCAAGTTTGAATGCTGTTTGCCATTGAGAATTATGAGGCACAACTTCTACTAACATCAGTCTTAAATGGTTAGCGGTACTTAAACAATTTGAAAAGCAAAAACAAGGCATGATTATCATTATATAAGCTTTTTACATTGCTATTATCTCTAGATTTAAATGGCTGCAAGTATTCAATCTCGATGGTGTTGATGATACCAATAGCGATCGCAAAATCGCCGAATTCATACCTCCTCAAGTCCAAACAAAGGTTAATTTTAGCGGTGGTATTTTTAATAGTTCGTTCAAAATTCTTGACACAGTTCTTTAATCGATTGCATGGTCATATAAAGTTTCATTGTGTTATTAGAAAAAGAGCGAAAACCATATTTACGATAAAATGAAACTGCTTTTTCATCGATAGCCTCGGCGATAACTGCTAGAGAGGCTATTTTTTCCGTTGTCAAAAAAGATTTTTTGAGAGCATCAATTAGCATAAGCTCTCCCAGTCTCTGACCGCGATAATTTTTATCTACTGCCAGGCGACCTAGTAAAGTAGCGGGTAAAAGAGGATATCGTGGTAGTCTTTTAACCAGAGAATTATCTAGTTCGGTTATCTCAACAGTATAAGCTGAGAGTGTGTAGTAGGCAATTATATTGTCATTTGGAGAATCGACTAAAACAAACACTGTGGCAATCTTCTTTTTCAGATCTTGATTCGCTGTCTTCCGTAAATAGCGATCTAAACTTTCTACACCACACTCAAACGTCGATCTATCATGCTGCTTGCTATTAAGGGGTTCTATCTTCAATACCATTAACTCTGTATTTTTCCCTTGTCTTAGAGGATACTTTTATCTCATGGCAAGCCGCTTCGCGTATAGTTTGAGGCTGCTGTTTTTAAAGCTTCATTAGGTGGAGGTGATTCTAGTAAAGCTGCGACAAAAGCTTCACTGTCTTCTCGGTTGAGCTTCAGTGTTTGATGTCGATCGATAACGTCTAATGCTGCTTTTTGTACGCTGGCAATTACAAAATCAGTAAGAGTCCGCCCTTCTAATTCCGCTGCCTGTTGCCACAACGCTTTTACTTCTGGCGCGACACGGGCTTCCAATCTAGCCGAAGTATTACTTATCGATTTAGCCATTTGCAGTCTATAAATATCGGTTGTTCATATTGTACGGCATTTTGACGTATTATTTCAATGGACAAT